>SIAQ01000057.1 GCA_009697105.1 Gemmataceae bacterium
CTGTCGTCCTCGCCAAAGACTTGACGCTGGAGGTATTCGGGAAATTCACACGGGCCCGTGGGGACGGTGAAGGCTTCGATGTAATGCGAGCCCAAGGGTAAGGTGCTCCGAGCCCTTGGGAACCCAGAGGTTCGGAGGTCCTCATCTTTGGGCTTATTCAAACATCCTTTGCTTTCGCCGATTTCGCGGTATAATACGGGCACGTTCCCACCTTGCCATTTTTCAGGCGTGCTGACATGAAGTATCTACTTTCGCTTGGCGTACTCTTTGCGTCGTTTCTTCCCGCTGCAAATGCGTGCACGATTCCGGTGTTTCGCTATGCGCTGGAAAAGTGGGAGCTTACGCCTTACGAAGTGCTTGTGTTCCATCGGGGCCCGTTGCCGAAGGACGCCGATGCGGAATTGAAGAAGTGGACCGATGTGCGGATGAAAATCAATCTGGACGTGACGCTCGTCGATCTCGATGCGAAGATGTCGGACACGCACGCCAAGCTGTGGAAACGCGAGGGCGATCCGCGGAAGACGCCGTTCATGCTCGTTCGCTATCACGGCATCGGCCTTTCCGAGCCGTCGGCGTGGAAAGGCGAATGCACGGCGGCGAATTTGCGCAACGTCATCGATTCACCCATGCGGCAAACAATCCTTGGCCATCTCACCGGTGGCGCGAGCGTCGTGGTTGTGTTGCTCACCAGCGGCGATGAGAAGGCCGACAAAGCCGTCCATGCGATGGCAGCGAAGGAGTTGGCCGACCTGGAGAAAAAGCTCAAGCTGCCGGTGCAAGCCGAGAATGGCCCGAAGCTGCGGCTGCCGCTTCCGTTGAAAGTCTCGCTGCCTTTGGTGGTGGTCGATCGCAAGTCGGCGGCGGAAGCAGGGCTGGTCAGTCTGTTGCTCAATATCGAAGAGGATCTCGACACGGTCAAAGGGCCGATCTTGTTTCCAATCTTCGGCCGCGGGCGGGCCTTGGGCGGGCTACATGGCAAGGAGTTGAATGCTGAAATTCTCTTCCGCGCGACACAGTTTTTGTGCAAGGAGTGCTCGTGCCAGGTGAAGGAATTGAACCCTGGCGTGGACCTGATTTTTCACGCGAACTGGAACGACATCTTCGATCGCATGTTCGACAAGAAGGATGTGTCGCCGTTGAAGAAATCAAGCCGGCGGATCGAGATGCGGGATCGGATCGCCCGAAGTGAGCGCTAAGCCGCAAGCGGCGGAAATGAACACCACGCCAACCTACCAGGAAACGGGCCATGTTTCGACGTCTCTCTCCCGCATTCACAATTCTCGGCGGTTCGGTCGTTGTGCTGGCGGTCTTGGTTGCTGCGCTGGTTGCCCTGCGCGACAATCGCGGGCAGGGCCACGGCGGCGAACCGCTCGAAGTCTATTGCGCGGAAACCATGCGCGAATCGCTGACCGCGATTAAGACGGAATACGAGAAGGAATTCGGGCAGGAAGTGATTCTCCATTTCGGCGCGTCGCAGGCGATTTTGGTCAACCTCGAATTCAATAAGACGGGCGACCTCTTCATCCCCGCCGACGAGAGCTTCATCGAGATCGCACGCAAGAAAAACCTCATCACCACCGTCGATGATCTCGCGCGCATGAATCCCGTCGTCATCGTTCGGCGAGGCTATGCCAAGGAAATCGCCACCTGGGACGATCTCATCGCGCCCGGCATTAGGCTTGGCCTTGCGAACACCGAAACGACCGCCATCGGCAAGCTTCTCAAGAACAAGCTATCCACTGACAAGCGTTGGGACGGCATCGCGGCACGGGTCACGACCTATGCCGGCGATATCAGCGCGGTTCGCAACAACGTCGTGCTCGGAACCGTGGACGCTGGCATCGTTTGGGACATGATCGCGGAGCAAGTCAAGGATAAGGTCAAGATCGTCCGTCTCAAGGAACTCGACAAAGCTGGCGGGCTGGCGCAGATTGCATTGGCGAATACCTCGAAGCAGCCGAACGCCGCCAGGCGATTTACGCGCTTCATTCGTGCCAAGGACAAAGGTGCGGTGCACCTGATTAAGGCGGGGTTCACGAAGGTCTACGAAGGCCATGCGATGGACGAACGGCCCGAACTCACGGTTTATGCCGGCTCAATGTTGCAGCCCGCGCTCAAGCAATCGCTTATTGAGTTCGAGGAACGCGAGCATGTCAAGATCATCACGGTGTACAACGGTTGCGGCATTCTCGTTAGCCAAATGAAGACCGGCGAGAAGGCCATGCCCGACGTCTACTTTGCCTGCGACGTTAGCTTCATGAAGGACGTGCAATCGCATTTCAAGGAACCGACCAATGTGTCCAACAATCAGCTCATGATCGTCGTCAAGAAAGGCAACCCGCACGATGTGAAGAAGCTGACCGATCTCGGCAAGAAAGGCCTCCGCGTCGGCGTGGGGCATGAGCATCAATGTGCCCTCGGTGCATTGACGAAAGAGACGTTCATCCGCACGGGAACCTATGCAAAGATCATGAAGAACATCGTCGAGGAGGCGCCGACCGGTGATCTGCTCATCAATCAGCTACGTGTCGGTTCGCTCGATGCCGTCGTCGCCTATCGCAGCAACATGTACGGCTTCGACGCCGAGCTTGAAGGCACGCCGATCACCGGCATCCCGTGCGCGACGCCGTCGCAACCGATCGCGATCAGCAAGAACTCGGCCCATCCGCAATTGAGCAAGCACCTGATGGAGTACCTGAGCACCGCTCAATCGCGTAGCCGATTCGAGGAACTCGGCTTCGGCTGGGAGTTGAAGGAAGTGGGGAAATAGTCGGCAGTCGGCAGTCGGCAGTCGGCAGTTAGCAGCCTTGCTAGTTCTCACTTAGGCAGTGAATGATATCAATCCTTGCGAAGTGTGATTCCGACTGCTGACTGCCGACTGCTGACTTCATTAACAAGGACCCCGATGCGCCGACCGTTGTTGCCTGCCGACTGGGTTTTCTACCTATGCCTGTCGATCCTGGCCGGGACGTACATTCTGTTGATCGTCGCCATGCTGCTTGCGAATCTGACGTTTGCCGGGCCTGAGCATTTGTTGTCGGCGTTGGGCAGTCCGGAGATCAATTACGCGATCAAGCTAAGCCTGATTTCGTGCAGCATCACGGCTATTCTCTCGGTGTGGGTCGGCGTGCCGTTGGGGTATCTGCTGGCGCGAAAGGATTTTTGGGGCAAGACTCTGCTCGACACGCTGCTCGATATTCCGATCGTGCTGCCGCCGTTGGTGATTGGGCTAAGCTTGTTGATATTGATGCAGACGCCGCCGGGTCGGTGGTTCCAGGCCAATGTGATGACGGTGACCTTTGCGGTTCCGAGCGTAATATTGGCACAGTTCGCAGTGGCGGCGGCGTTCGCCGTGCGGACGATGCGCGTCACCTTCGAGCAGATATCGCCACGCACAGAGCAGGTCGCGATGACGCTCGGCTGCACGCGAGCGCAGGCGTTCTTTCGCATCGTTCTGCCCGAAGCTCGGCGCGGTCTGCTGACGGCGGCGACGCTATCGTGGGCGCGGTCACTCGGCGAGTTCGGGCCTATCTTGATCTTCTCCGGCGCGACGCGCTTGCGCACCGAAGTGCTGCCGACGACGGTGTTCTTGGAATTGAGCGTCGGCAAAATCGAGGCAGCCATCGCGGTGTCGCTGCTGATGATCGTCGTTGCCGTCGTGGTACTGGTTTTGACGCGAACGCTAGGCTTGCGTGGCTCGGGGTTGGTTTGATGTATTTCCGAGCCGCGACCATTAGGGAGCGGTCGACAACATCCGCACGGCATCTAGTCGGCCGCTCCCTAACGGTCGCGGCTCGGAATTGTTTCGATTCGTCCGAGACATTCCAGCGTGCGAAGTATAGTAATGAGGTGTTATGATCGCTCCCGTCGTAAAAACGGCGCTCTACGTCGAGGATCACGAGCCCAATGTTTTGCTCGTACAGGCGATCTTCGCGCACCGTGCGGATATCAAAATCATCATAGCAGCGACGGGTAGGGTGGGATTTCTATTGGCGCAGGAACGGAGGCCCAACCTGATCCTGCTCGACCTTCACCTGCCCGACATGCACAGCGAGCAGTTTCTCCAGCGGATGCGCGAAATGCCGATCCTGGCCAAAAGATGCCGGTGATCGTCCTGAGTGCGGATGTCGCCTGCGATCCGAACGACAAACTGCTCGCTCTTGGAATCGTCGAATTTATCTCGAAGCCGTTCGACATCGACCATCTCGAACGGACCGTGGACGCTTGGTCGAGAAATTGATTGGTTACAAAATCATACGAAGGAATGATCGATGACGAACCTGCTGAATGGCCGACGATTGCTCGCGGGCCTCGCTACCGGAATTTTCTTGATCGCCGTCGTGCTGACGGCGAATCCGCGTGCCAATGACGATACGAAGAAAGCCGAGCCGATCGCCTTTTTTCTTATCGGCGATACGCATCTCCTCGCCAATAAAAAAGACAACGCCAAGCTCGACGAGCGGTCCGCCGCATTAGCGGGCCAACTCGTTAATGTGATGAACAAACTCGCCGGAACCGAGATATCGAAGGAAGCCGGCGGCGGAACGGTGCTAGCTCCGCGCGGCGTGATTCATGCCGGCGACTGCATCGATACTGGTGACCAGGCGAACGTCAAAATGCAGCAGACCGAATGGGCCGCCTTCACGCAAGAATTCGGCCTGACGGGAAAAGATGGCCGCCTGAAAATGCCGATCTACGAAGTGCATGGCAACCACGACAGCGTGCGCGGTTACGGCCTGGCTATCAAGAAGATCATCGAACGAAACAAGACCCGGCCCGATGTCAACAACGTCAGCAAGAACGGCGTGCACTATTCCTGGGATTGGGGCAACGTTCATTTCGTTAACCTCGGCATCGTCGTCGGGCAGGGCGAAGGCTCGACAAAAAGGCGACGCTACGATCCGCTCGGCAGCCTCGATTTTCTCATCGCGGATTTGAAGGACAAAGTCGGCACGTCGGGCCGACCTGTCGTTATCACGCACCATGTCGATATGCTGCGCTATTCGGCGGAACCCAGCGACGAAAAGAAAGCCGTCAACATGGAGTGGGATCCGAATGATGTGAAGGCGTTCCGCGACGCACTTAAAGGCTACAACATCGCCGCCATCCTCTATGGCCATACGCACGGACGAAATGTGTTTCGCTGGGACGGCTCCGCCAAGGCGGCGAAGACCGGCATCCCCGTGTTCAACGTCTCCAAGAGCAGCCATTTCTCGAGCAAGACGCAGGCGTTCTTCTACTTCGAAATCCGCGGCGACAATCTGACCGCCCGCGAATATCAAACCAAAGACGGCTGGGAAACCGGCACATGGGCGCCGCAAACTTGGACTGCGACAAGCAACAAGTGATTTACCAGCGAGCGCTAAACGCAAGCAAGAGTTACAACCCGAAAGCGCTGCGAAGCGCCTCCAGCGCGTTCTGACCCTGGGAACGATCGACCACGACGCTGACGCGGATTTCGCTGGTGTTGATCATCGCGATGTTGATGCCACGCTCCGCGAGCGTGCCGAACATGGTTCGAGCGACGCCAGTGTGCGTGCGCATGCCGATGCCGGACACGATGAGCCGGGCGATATTCGAGTCCGCCGTTGCGACGATATCCGGCGCGATGGTTTTCGCGGCCTGCTGCGTCACTTCGAGCGTGCGCTGCAAGTCCGCTATCGGCACGCTGAACGACAAATTCGAGCGGCCCTTCTCCGCCGGATTGGCGACGATCATGTCCACGACGATGTTCGCCTGGGCGACGGCGTGGAAGATGCGTGTACAGTTGCCTGGCTGATCGGGGATGTTGAAGATCGTGATTCGTCCTTGTTCTTCGTCGAGCGCGACGTCGCTGACGACGATGTCCTCCATGTGCGATAGCCGCGAAAGCAAATCCTGATCGTCTTTCGCTTGCGGCGAAGTTTCGATAGTCCGCCGCTCGAATCCGCTGCCGCCGGTCTTCACCTCGGCGATCGGCAGCCCGGCCCCAGGGCGAGGCTGATCGAGACGAAACGCGGCATGTACCGCCCGCAGCGCCTTGACGCCATCGGCCTTGTCCACGAGGACCGAAATCTTGATGTCGCCTGTGGTGATCATTTTCATGTTGACGCCGACATCGGACAAAGATGCGAACATGCGCTGCGCGACGCCGGTGTGCGTGCGCATGCCGGTGCCGACAATCGACACTTTGCTCACGCCTTCTTCCGATTGAATGCGCACACCCATCTCCGCGACGACCGATTCGAGCGCTCGGAGCGTGGCGTGAAGTTCGATAGCGGGCACGGTAAAGCCGATGCTTGCTTTGCCCTCGCTGCCGACGTTCTGGGCGATCATATCGACGGCAATATTCTTGGCGGCGATGGCGGCGAATATCTTATGGCTCACGCCGGGACGGTCCGGTACGTCGATGACCGCGACCCGTGCTTCGTCCTTGACCATCGCAGCGCCAACGACGACGACATCGCTCATCCACGTCGCTTCCGGCACGATCCAGGTTCCCTCAACATCGCTGAATGACGAACGCTTCTGCAACGGCACGGAAAACTTGCGTGCGAATTCGATGCTGCGCGACGACAGCACGTTGGCGCCGACGCTCGCCAATTCGAGCATCTCATCGTAGCTGACGACATCGAGCTTCCTCGCATCGGGCACGAGTCGCGGATCGGTCGTGAAGATGCCATCGACATCGGTGTAGATGTCGCAGGCCACGTCCGTGGTTCGTGGTCCGTCGCCTAAATTATCGGCGAGATCTTGAAGTTCGGTTGGTCCACCACGGACGACGGACGACGGACGACGGACTTCTGCCGCCTGTTTCATGACAGCTGCCAGTGCGACGGCCGTTGTGTCGGACCCGCCGCGGCCCAGAGTCGTGATATTGCCAGTGCCGTCGATGCCCTGGAAGCCGGCGACGATGACGATGTGTCCCGAATCGAGGGCTTCGCGCAGACGCTCCGTGAAGATGCTCTTGATGCGTGCTTTTGTGTGGCTGGAATCGGTGACGATGCCAACCTGGGCGCCGGTGAGGCTGATGGCTTTTTCGCCGAGTTCCAGGATCGCCATCGCCACCAGCGCGATGGAAATTTGCTCGCCCGTGGAGAGGAGCATGTCCATCTCGCGCGTCGGCGGATGTTCGCTGATCTCTTTCGCGAGTTCAATCAGTTCGTCGGTCGTGTCGCCGCGCGCGCTGACGACTACGATAACCTGATGCCCCGCTTTCTTGGCGCGAATCGCCGTGCGGGCGGCATTCATGATCCGTTCTTTATCCGCGACGCTCGAACCGCCGAATTTCTGTACGACCAGGGACACATGAGACTCCAAATAATTCATGCACAGGGTATAGGCTTGGCAAAGAAATGATATGCGTTGCCCGTAGCACTCGCCAGGGATTGAAGGAACTCGCTGCGGAGTTAGCAGTCGATGATCCCCTGTTCGACGAGAATGTCGGCATGCTCCAGGGACATTCGTGAGTCCGCAACGCCGTCTCGAATTCGTTACAGCAGCGTTGGCGAGACGGGAGCGTGATTCCATACCGCCCCGGCTTTGATCAGCGTATCGATATCCGTTGCAGAAACTACCTTTGCGCCGCGGTAGCTCACAACCGTCTCGTGATGAACAAACGGGTGCTCTCCCTTGTTGACGACACAGGCCAAGTCCGAATCGGCACGCTTTGTCGTAACGTTGACGATCAGAATCTGTTCGCCGTTTATTGCCGGGTCGGAAATAACCACCCAAAGATGGGAATCAAGACTGGTTCCCGGCTGGGAAATTTTGAAGGTATCGCCCGCCTTCATATTGATGCCGCCACGGTGGCTTCTGCTCCTTTCACGGACGCGAAGAGTTGATCGAAAGCATTTTGGTCTCGGGCGTCTTGAACGATCGCTTCGAGGTCGCCGGCGCGTCCGATGGCCTCAAGTAGATGTTCGAGCGGAATAGGCTTGGCGGATTTTCCGGGATCATTTCGTTTCCATTCCGGAAATTCGTGAACGATGTCAACCATCTCCCATTCGTTCATTTCGTCGTATGTCCGAGTGATCTCTCGGAGCTTGGCGATTTCGTATTTCGAGAGTTTGCCATTGCCCGTGTCAAGAATCAGCTTTAGCCGATAACCACTTTTTTGGAAGAATCGCGACCAATGGCCCCAAGCGCTGTGCTCGCCCTTGATGAGATTGTAAACGCTGCTGAGCACTGGCCCGTGCTCCATCGCGACAAGTTGATCGCCCGTGATCGGTTGGCCTGTTTCTTTCAAACTTTCCCTGTCGGCGATGTACAGAAGTTTGCGCAACCGCAAGTAGCTCATCTCCCGGGTATTGTGAAAGTGAAGCAACGAGGCGATTGCTTGCATCGTTTTGTCGATCTTGAAGATGAACACCATTTTTTGTCTCCGGGTAAACGAGGAACCCGTTCATTTTATCCGGATCGCGGCGTATTCACAACAGCGAACGAAGGTGAGCCGAATTTGTACTCCCGAAACGCAATCGCCTCTGTTGGTTTCGGGACGTATCATATTCTCTCGTCCGCGTGTCAGAGAGCAGGAACGAAGTTGAAAGGCAAAGCAAATGAAAACCGTCCGCATGGGCCGCACTGGGTTGAAGGTCTCCGAGATATGTCTCGGCACGATGACGTTTGGCTATCAGTGCGACGAGAAAACCTCCTTCGCGATCATGAGCAAGGCGGCGGATGCGGGCGTGTACTTCATCGACACCGCCGATGTCTATCCCGTTCCGCCGAGCATCGAAGCTGCGGGCCGCACGGAAGAGATCGTCGGACGTTGGCTCAAAGGTCAGCGTGATCGCTTCGTGCTGGCGACCAAGTGCCGGATGAAAGTCGGCCCCGGTGCGAACGACGAGGGTCTGTCACGCCGACACATTATCAAGGCCGTCGACGACAGCTTGCGGCGATTGCAGACGGAAACTATCGACTTGTATCAGCCGCATAGTTTTGACGCGGACACGCCAATCGAGGAAACCATGCGAGCGCTCGAAGATGTCGTTCGCGCGGGCAAGGTGCGCTACCTCGGTTGCTCGAACTTCCCGGCCTGGCAGATCGCGATCGCTCTTGGTGTCAGCGCGGCAAATGGCTGGGCGCGATTTGATTGCGTGCAGCCACGCTACAACTTGCTGTATCGCGATATCGAGGCGGAACTCGTGCCGCTCTGCCGCGATCAGGGGCTAGGTATTATTGCGTACAACCCCTTGGCAGGCGGTTTCCTCACCGGCAAGTACGATTCGCTCGACACCGCCCCGCCCGAGAAGACGCGGTTCTCACTAGGCAAGACTGGCGACCTATATCGCGACCGTTATTGGCAGCGCGCTCAGCTCGAAGCCGTGAACGAACTGAAGGCGTATCTCCAGCCGGGCGGCAAGACGCTGCTGCAGACCTCCATCGCCTGGGTGTTGGCGCAGCCGGGCGTGACGTCCGCGATCGTCGGCGCGAGCAAGCCGGAGCAGCTCGACGCCAGCTTGGGCGCGGTGAATGTGACGCTCGACAAGGACGAACTCGATGTCTGCAACCGTGCCTGGTTCCACCTGCCGCGACCGATGACCGCGGCGAAGTAAGGAGACTCGCCATGTGGTCCTGTCCGAAATGCGGCGAGATGCACGACGACCATTTCAATATCTGCTGGAAATGCGCCAGCAACGAGCCGATGCCACAGGCCGACAGGGCATCGCCAGCGTCTGCGCCACCCGAGCGTAAGCTGCGACCGTTCCGGATCATCGTCGGGCGTTCGCTGTTGGCGTTTTTCATCGGCTCGATTATCGGGATAGCGTTGTTTCATTCGACGCTTCGACGATTCATCGCCACGGCCGGCCTGGGCGATCCGTTGACTCTCGGCTCGACGCTGTACGGCTTGATCGTCGGCGTGCTCGCCGCGTTTTTGGTGGCCATCATTCATTGGATATTTTTTCCATATGAACCTTCGCCGGCGTCGCATGAACAGTCGGCGAATGACAATGACGATGAATTTTAGTTCGAAAAGCGAGGAGACTTTCTAATGATCGCAAATACTGCATCGAGTGGCGCCAACCTCATCGGCGGCGTATGGGTTGACGGCGATGGTGCGACGACGCGTCGCCTCTGCAATCCGGCCGACACGACGAAGGTCGTCGCCTCGGTACGTGAGGCATCGCCCGCGCAGGTCGGCGCCGCCTGCGCTGCCGCTCACGCTGCGTTTCCCGCCTGGCGTGCGACGCCGTCGCCGGATCGCGCTCGCGTGCTGTTTCGCTTCCGCGAGTTGTTGGAGGCGAACTTCGACGGCGTCGCCGAACTCGTCGTCCGCGAGAACGGCAAGCTCCTGAGCGAAGCACGTGGCTCCGTCCGGCGTGGCTTGGATATCGTCGAATACGCCTGCGGCATTCCCAGTATGCTGATGGGCAAGACGTTGTCGGACATCTCGCGCGGCGTCGATAGCTACTCTGTGCTCGAACCGCTCGGCGTCGTCGTCGGCATTCCGCCGTTCAACTTCCCGGCGATGATTCCACTTTGGATGATGCCGATCGCCGTCGCGTGTGGCAATACGTTCATCCTGAAGCCGGCCGAGAAGGCCTCGCTCGCCGGCGCTCGACTCGTCGAACTCTTCGCCCAGGCCGGCCTGCCGACGGGCGTCGTCAGTGTGATACATGGCGGCAAGGAAGTGGGCGAACGCCTGATCGCCAACGAGCACGTCAAGGCCGTCTCGTTCGTCGGCTCGTCCGCCGTGGCGGAGTCGGTCTATCGTTTGGCGGCGTCCCATGGCAAACGCGTGCAGGCGCTGGGTGGAGCGAAAAATCACCTCATCGTACTGCCCGATGCCGACTTGCCGCGCAGCATTCCCGCCCTCATCGGCTCATGTTTCGGCTGTGCGGGTCAGCGGTGTTTGGCGGGCAGCGTGCTCGTCGCTGTCGGCGATCGGGCTCGGCAGGACGCCGTCATCAATGCTTTCGTGCAGGCGGCTCGCGAACTCAAGCTTGGCCATGGCATGGACGACACTGCCACGTTGTGTCCCGTCGTCAATCCTGAACAGAAATCGCGCATCCTGCAGAGCGTGACTCGTGGCGTCGAGGAAGGCGCCAAACTGCTGCTCGATGGCCGCGGCGCGATTGTTCCCGCGCTGCCGAACGGCTGCTTCGTCGGCCCGACGATCTTCGACAACGTCAATGCCGACATGTTCATCATGCGCGAGGAAATCTTCGGCCCCGTCGTATGCGTGCTTCGCGCAAACGACCTCGACGAGGCGATCACCCTCGCCAATCGCACGCGCTATGGCAACTCGGTATCACTGTTCACGCAGTCCGGCCCGGCCGCCCGCACCTTCCGCGAACGCATTCAGGCAGGCATGCTCGGCATTAACCTCGGCGTTCCCGCACCGATGGCGTCCTTCTCCTTCAGCGGTTGGAAGGCATCGATCTTTGGCGACCACGGAACCCACGGCCCCGACGGCGTCTCGTTCTACACCAAAAAGAAAGTCATCACCGAACGCTGGTTCGGCGCTGAAACCCCCAAGGAAGGCTGGGTGTGATCGTATCTTCCACAGATAATACGATCTATGTGGTTCTTCAATATCAACGCTGTGAATGTCCTTATATGCAACTGTACTTCGTTTTCTTTACATTACCATTCAGAAGAAAACGAGATTTTTGGGAGTCAGCGAATCATGACCGCATTCCTTGTTATCGTTCCGGCTATCGCGATCATCCTACAACCTGCATTGCCGACGGCGCATACAAAGCGCGACATCGAAGGCTGGACGGTGCAGATCGACGACCGTTTGCTACACGAAGCCAACAAGCAGGTCGGCGATCATGCGTTGCGTATTCTCAGCAATCGCCTGTATGACATCAAGCACGTCGTACCCATGGACAAGGTCAAACTGCTGCAAAAGGTCACGATCTATCTCGATCTCGATCACGGCAAGCTCCGCCCGGCCCAGTATCATCCCAGCGCGGGCTGGCTCAGGGGGAACGGCTTCAGTCCCGCCCTGGCGAAATGCGTGCACATCCCGGTCGCCAAGGAGTTCTCGAGCGTCGGCCATCAGCGCGTGCAGCCGTGGTCGGTGATGCACGAGTTGGCACACGCCTATCACGATCAAGTCCTCGGCTTCGATCACGCCGAGGTCCGCGCCGCCTACGAGCGGTTCAAAACGAACGCCAAGTACAAGAACATTCTGCATATAAACGGCAAGAAAACGCAGCATTATGCCCTCACTAATGAGAAGGAATTCTTCGCGGAGATGACCGAAGCCTACTTCGGCGTAAATGATTTCTTTCCATTCAACCGGGCCGAATTGCAGCAAGACGAACCGGAGATTTTCGCCCTGCTGACGAAAATCTGGGGCACGAAGTGAAACAACCTGTAGTTTCTTGATTTCCGCTTGCGGCTTTGCGCTCGCGTGGGATGATTCGAGCGCTAAGCCGCAAGCGGAAGATGCGCCCCTTGCCAAACGTGGTCACGTTCGGCATACTTCTAAGGAACTAGTCGTTTTCCCCTGTCATATCATCGAGAGGATTCCCCCCCATGTTGAAGAGAACGTTGCTGGTGTTTTGCCTTGCGCTGGTTCCGACCATCGCTCAAGCTCAGGCTCAGGTGCAAGATTCGTATCTTCCGTCGAAGAGCCAGTTTTATTTTCGCTTTGACGGCATGACTTCCCATCAAGCAGCGTATGCAAAGACGGCGATGGGCAAGATGATGCAAGGGGACATGGGGAAGTTTCTGGAGGAACTCTGGAAATTTACGGAAGCCAACCTGAAGGTGGCGGCAGAAAAGGAACCGCAGATCGTGCCGCTGTTGACCGACTTCACGAAACTCGTGAGCACGATGCACAGCCACGGGGTTGTGGTTGGGCTGTCCGTGGAAAGCGTCAACCCGCCGATGGCACAGATGGTGCTGGTGTTTCCGAAAGGCGCCACGGAATCGGGCACGTTGCTGCCGCTCATCCAAAAAGTCGCCGAGAATACCGGCGTCAAGGTTGAGCGTGAGAAAGTCGGCAAGCGCCTCATCAGCCAGGTCAGCGTGCCGTTCGTGAATTTGGCCTGGTGGGCGCAGGGCGAGGACGCGATACTTTACATCGGCACGGCCGGGGCGGTTGCTTACGCCAAGGATATCGACGCCAAAAAGACCGGCCTGGCAAAGAATCCGATGTATCAGAAGGCAGTTGGGTTCAAAGAATTCCAAACCGTATCGCGTGGTTTCTTCGACGTTGCCAGCGTTCTAAAACTTGGCGCCTCCGTCGCCCCGCCGGTTGGCGATGTAATCAACGAGCTTGGGCTGAACGGCCTGAAAAGCATCGTTTTTGTGAGCGGATTTGACGGCGCCGTCGAGCGCTCGGTCGTTGACATCGACATGCCCAGCCCGCGCAAGGGGTTACTCGCACTCACCAGCCAAAAGAAAATCACGCTCAAGGATCTGCCCATACTGCCCGACGATATCAACGGCTTCTCGGCCAGCAGCGTCAATTTGAACAAAAGCTACGACATCCTCGTCAACACGGCCGAGGGCGTCGTCCGTGTGTTCGCACCGAATGAAGCCGATAACATCAAAGAGTTCATCAAGGCGTTCGAAGGCGCGGTCGGCGTCGATATTAACAAGGACATTTTTGGCAGTTTCGGCGAGATGATGGTCTCGTACAGTTCACCGTCCGATGGTTTCCTCGGCACTGGCGCCGTTGTCGCGGTTAAGATCAAAGACAGCAAGAAACTCGCGAAATCGATCGAGAAACTCGCCAGCGCCGTCCCCGCGAATCCGGGCGGCAAAGTCGAGGCCAAACGAGTCGCCTACCTCGGCGGCGAAGTCATTCATCTCAAGATGGAAGGCATGGCGAGTTCGCACCTCGCCACATTCGGCATCTACAAAGACTGGTTCATCTACGCACAATATCCGCAACCAGTCAAGGGCTTCATCATGCGTCAGGAAGGCAAGCTGCCGGCATGGAAACCGGATGCCGTCACGGCCAAGGCGCTTGCCGTGCTGCCGAAGGAATTTACAGGCGTGCAGGTATCCGATCCGCGTCCGACGATGAAGATGCTGTTGTCGCTTGCACCGGTCGTGTTGAATATGGTCAACGCTGCCGCTTCGCCGTTCGTGCCGGGCTTCCGTCCTTTCGATATCGATCTGATCCCGCATGCACTGGAGGCCACAATGGATATCTTCCCGAACGTGACGATCACGATCGACGACGGCAAACGCATCCGCACCGACACGCGCGGTTCGATCCTGCTGCCGTTCTGATTTTGCGTCAAAATTCAAGCCCCACCATGAGCGAAGCAATTGGTGGGGATAGTTGACCCCCAGGAATCGCTGCGATCATCTTGGGGCGTAGGAAGATCAACTTTCGCTTGCACGTTTCTAACGGAGTGATACGCTCAATAACATGGGCAATCTTGTAACACATCGTACATCGCTCGCGTTGGTGGCATTCCTTGCATGTATTGCACCCAGCGGGTGCAATGGGACCGCCACGCCGCCACCTATCACGATTGGCCACGTCGGCGACAAATCGCGTGCGGACAAAGCAGGCGATCAGGCTGAGTTGGGCATTCGGCTTGCGCTTTCCGAATTGAACAAAGACAACGCACTCACCGAAGCCTTTCAGGGCCGGGCGGTGCAGGTCAGGCACACCGATACACGGGGCAATCTTGACGCCTTCGCCTCGCAGGCGGTTCGGCTCGATAGCGTCAATCGCGCTGTGGTGTTGCTCGGTGGCTCGTCCGCGCGGGAAGTGTCGGCGCTGGCGAATGTGAAAACACCGATCGTGGCGTTTCATGGTTCCTCAACCGAAGGCTCCAATTCGCATGTGCTGCACCTTGGAATTCGCCCCGGCGCTCAAGGCAACGCTTTGGCGATGGCTTGCATTCAAATCAGCCTATCGACACGCGTGTTTGCCATCCATGATGAACGCATCGCCGAGTCAGCCATTATCGGCGACGCTTTCGCAAGCAAAATGCATGCCTCCTTCAAAGAAAGAAAAACGAAGGCCGAGCTAATAACCACACGGTTCGGCGACAAAGCGGAATGGTCGAGAATCAATCAGCGACTTCGCGAGCACATGCCCGATCTTGTGTTCTTTGCCGGCGAACCGAGCGACTTCAACCTCTGGCATGCGGATATTCGCTCGAAGAAAACCGACCTGTCGACCATTATTTTCGCCGCCAGCGATGGTGACGAGAAGCGATTCGATCTCGGCGGGGCGCCGACATCCCAGGTTTTCTATGCGACAGCATTCCATGCGGGCGCGGAGAGCGAAAAGGTCCGCACGTTCACGAAGTCTTATGCCGATGCTTACCTGGAAACGCCGACCGTACATGCCGCCCTGGCCTATGATGGGTTGCGATTGACGATCGAGGCGATGAAGCGAGCCGCACCATTGGCAACGCCTGAACGCATTCGCGAAGAATTGCTCAAACCTGCGGAAATCGACAGCGTGACTGGGCCGTTATTCGTTGAAAAATCCGGGCAGGTGGCGCGAACCATCTATGTCGTCAAATGGCATGGCAAGCGACTGAGCCTTGTGCATACGGAATCGGCGAAAAAGGCGGAATAAATGCGGTGATGCAGAAAGAACGCAAGGTGAGCGGATGCAAACGCTAACGACCGATACCGCCGATCATGAACCACCCGCTCAGCGCGTGCGCCGACATCTTGTGCGTGTCGCCGTCGTCGCGAATACGATATTTGTCACGGCCTGGTGCTATCAGATGCACATATTCTTGGGTATCACAGCAACGTTTCTTGCGAAACATATTCTCGTCGCGGTGCTGGTCGCGGGAATGCGGGTGCCGATTCGCGACGATAAAAAGTGATGGAAGGTTGGCCCAGTGGTGAGGTAGTCCGAACCGCTGAGCTAACCACGCAATTATCCCAAGGGTTTGGAGTACCTCACCCTTGGGCTTTTTTTACACACCTCAAACACTAAACTCCGGTCGGCGACGCGAAAGCTGTTGTTGCAATCGCGCGACGATGCTGGAATGCATTTGGCTCACGCGCGATTCGCTCAAGTCGAGCGTCGCGCCGATCTCCTTCATCGTCATGTCCTCGTAATAGTAGAGGATGATGATGAGCCGTTCGTTGCGATTCAAGCCGCGGGTCACGAGTCGCATCAGGTCGCGGTTTTGCAAGCGAAACGTCGGGTCGTCAGCTTTCTTGTCCTCAAGGATGTCGATCTCACGCACATCCTTGTAGCTGTCGGTCTCGTACCATTTTTTATTGAGGCTGACGAGACTGACGGCCGTGGCGTCGCCGTGAATCTTGTCGAATTCATCGAGCGTGACTCCAAGCCTTTCGGCCATTTCGTCCAGGCGTGGCGGACGTCCGAGGGACGCTTCGAGCCGTTTTCGCACGTCCTCCATTTTGGAATGCTTGCTGCGGACCAGGCGAGGAACCCAGTCCATCGAGCGAAGTTCATCGAGCATGGCGCCACGAATTCGCGGCACGCAGTAAGTCTCGAACTTGACGCCGCGATTCAGATCGAATGCGTCGATGGCGTCCATAAGCCCAAATACGCCGGAGCTGATGAGGTCGTCGATATCGACCCCGTCGGGTAGACGGGACCAGATTCGCTCGGCATTGTATTTGACCAGCGAAAGGTAGATTTTGACCAATTGATTCCGCAACTCAACGGTCGGTTCCGCGCGATAGTCGCGCCAAAGTTGCGGGACATCTATGTCCACGTGCGTCACCATGGATTCCTCCCTGATGAGGTTCAGCCAAGGCGGCATGGCGAAACGCGGCGCTTCCCCAAAAGCAATGCGCGTTTGTTCGTCGGCGTCACTTGAGCGCGGATTCACGAAGTTGCCGATGAATCGAACTCGCACCCTCCCCAGGGCGTGAGCCGTCGGCCTCCGTCGCAAAACCCGTTTGAGTCGCCCCCGTGAGCTACCGATGATCTGCCAGGCTCCGCTAGCCTGAACCCCTGTAGTCGACGAGTTCCACCTGAACGACACACGCCATGGTTGGTATGTGTTGTCCCCCGTGATGGAAGCCCGTCATGATATAACCACTCGCTTCGTTGTTATCGACCCCTCGTCCTGCGTGCTTGAGGGAAAGATTTACAAACAACAAAGTCCCCAGCGATCTACCGACAAAATCCACACAAATTCCAATCACGGATCAGAGAATCCGCTCTGGACAAACGATCATCCCCCGATGATCGCGTGCGGTCGGCGACACACCTGCCTGTCGTGTCGCTCGTTTCTTGTCGGTCGAAGTAAGGAGGCGGGGCTATAAACCAAGAGGCCGGAGTTGTCCAGTCGATTTGTTAAGAAAAAGGAGACGTCGCCATGCCCAATGGTGAGGTAGGCCGAACCGTTGGAATAAATTTTGACGTGTTCCCAGAGGTTCGGTGTACCTCACCTCTGGGCTTACTTAAACTTCACCGCCATGACCCACGTCACGCTCTTGCCGACGTTCACTGTATGCACGCGGTCGAGTTTGCCGCTGTCCGTATCGATGCGATACACGGCGAGCTTCCCGCTGCCTTCACCGGCGCCGAACAGCCAACGGCCATCGGGATCGATCTCAAACGAGCGCGGCGTCTTCTCCGTCGGCGTTTGGCCGAGCTTGGTCAGCTTGCCCGATGTCGGTTCGATGGCGAAGCCTGCCAGGCTGTCGTGTCCTCGGTTCGAGACCCAGACGAACTTGCCGTCCGGATGCACCTTCACCTCAGCAGTGGTGTTCTTGCCGTTGAAATCGACGGGCAGCGTCGACAGTGTCTGGATCGCGCTCAGGCCTGTGCGCTGGTCGAATTGATATGCGGTGATACTGTTGCCAACCTCATCCGACGCGAACGCCAGTTTCAGTGTCGGATGAAACGCCAAATGCCGTGGCCCGCCGTTCGACGCGCCAACGACCTTCGCGGGCGTGTCCCCGAATACGCCGGATTTCGTTCGCTGATACTGGTAGATCGCGTTCGGCTCGACGTGTGGCACGAAAAGCCAACGGTAGCTCGGATCGAACACGATCGCATGAGCCGTCTTGACCGTGGTCGTCCGTCCGCTGGCGGTTTTGTTGAGCGTCCCGTCGGCCTCAACCTGGTGAACACTCCAATCGCCACCCATGTACGACGCTGAGAAGAGCGATTTGCTAATCGGATCATAGCGAACGAACGCCGCATTTGCACCCTTGGCTCGCAATATTGTGTTGATGTGCGTCAGCTTGCCCGTCTGGCGAGCGAATCGATCGTCCGCAGCGACGCGAACAGGAACTTTCCGTCGGGATCTACACACAGCGACACCGGTCCGCCCTCGACTGCAATCGCATCGATGGCAATCAGCGAGCCGTCTTTGGGATTGAGCCGATAGGCCTGAATCTTTTTCTCAGGAGCCATGGAAGCATAAATAAACGTGTCCGCACGCAGCGTCATCGTGCAGCTCGCGAACAGGAGGAACGACAATAGCCAACGCATGGGAAGTCCTCGTGGTGAAGGGGTCAAGCCAAGTCGAACAGTCTTTTTATGCGAAGTGCCAGCCGGCTGCCATCACCACTCTTCACCATGAACACCAGCAATTGGTGGGAGATGACGGTCAGGAGCGATTGATCAGGCCTCCTCCTGCCGCGCTGCGGCAATCAGCTTACTACGACCCCCCGGCCGCATTTCGTGGTCGTCTTGGCAGGCATCGTTGCGGCGAGGCACCTTCGGCAGTCGCAACGCGACAGAATGCAAGCTATTCCGATTGCGGCACACCGCCGAGGCTGCGCCAAATGTACCAGGTGCCGATCGAACGGTAGGGTTTCCAGCATTCGGCGAGGTCCGTGAGGGTGGCCTTGTTCGGCAGATCAGCGAGGGCATAATGCCTCTGGACACCGGAGCGCAGGCCATAGTCGCCGACGGGAAGTACGTCGGGTCGGCCGAGGCAGAAGATCAGGAACATCTCCGCGGTCCAGGGGCCGATGCCGCGCACTTGTGTCAACGTCGCTGCGACTTCGTCGTCGGGCATGGCGTTCAGCTTTTTGAGAGGCACGGTGCCGTCGGTGCATTTCGCCGCCAAGTCGCGCAGCGATAGCAATTTGCCACGCGATAAGCCGGCGGCGCGTAGGTCGTCGTCGTGGGCGGTAAGGATACGCTTGGGCTCAAACTTGCCGACCTTGTCGAGAACGCGTCCGCTGATGGCGATGGCGGCTTTCGTCGAGATTTGCTGAGAGATGATCGATCGCGCAAGAACCTCGAAGGCGTCACCGTTTGTCTTGAGCGTGCATGGCCCGACCGACCGAATGATCGGCTTCAGAATCGAATCTCGCCGCGCCAGCGAGAGGCGGGCCTTTTTGAGAATGACCAGATCCATGAAGGGGGACCTCACGAAAAACGAAAACACCCGCGAAGCAGCAACGGCTCGCGGGTGTGGTAGACGGGAAGCTCACCGGCGGTTATTTTTTGGCTTTCTTCTTGGGCGGCGCTCCGGCTTCGAGGCCACCCGAAGCGCCTTCCTTGGTGAGCAGAATGTGGCTGATAGTCGGTCGCGGGGCGTTGCCGATGCCTTCTTCCTCGTTCTTCTTATCCTCTTTTTTGGCGGGTTGGACGGGTATCAGCGTCAGCTTGACTTCGGCGCCGGGGGCGACTTCGTCCATCTTGGCGGTGTAGCCTGGCTTGGACTTGTCGGTGCCGCGTAGCTCGCCGATTTCCTTTTCGTTGTATTTCTTGATGTTGCCGATATCGTCGTATTCAAACGCGAGGTAGAGTTTGCGCAGGCCGACCTTTTCATCCAACTCCAACTCGAAGTTTTTTGAGGTGGTGACAACAATGAACGGGGCGTTCGCATTGTTGTTGGGCTTGCCGTCCTTGCCCTTGGCGGGAACGGCGGATTTTTGCATTTGGGCCATGAACTGGGCGTTTTGCTGTTGAAAACGGATCATATCTTGTTGGGCTTTTTGCAAGGCTCTTTGGCGTTCCTGCGGGTTCTTGGCGGTGGCGGCGATCTGTTGCTGACGCATCAGGTCGGCATAGGTTTTCATCAGTTGCATTTGCTGATTGGCCTGGGGGTTGCCCTTGGGGTTCTTCACGGCCGGATTCTTTCCAGTTGCCGCGGGATCTTTGTATTTCGGGTTTGGCTCATAATGCGGGAAATCGACGCGAAACATCAGCGTGGTGCCTGACATACCAACGACAGTCCCAGTCATCTCTTTCTTGTACTGGATTGCCTTGTAATCCGCGGCCGACGCAATTTCGCCTTTGTTGGCTGGCTCTTTTTTCTTCTGCGCACTTAGCTCAGCGGTATCCCAGGTCCCTAATACGAAGAGTACCAAACCAAAACAGCCGACGCGGAGTAAGTGTGACATGCTGATTCCTCCCGCTGCATCGTAATCGAACTTCGCACCACAATAAATATATCATTCCCTCACCTTTAGACGGCACAGGGCGGAAAAAGTTCCAGAAAAAGTAACGTTGATGCGCCCATCAAAAGCCGAATTTCCGGTGGAGGCTGAAGCGTAAGCGAGGCATTCAGGCCGCCTCGCTTACGCTTCAGCCTCGGAAATCGACTTTTGTAGGTAGCGTCAACGTTCACGCAAAGCGCTAACGCCGGGAGCGCCCCGGCTTGCCGAGAGCAATATGCAGCCACGGATAATTCGGATGGCACGGACAAGAGATGCTGTGCTAGCATCTTTCCCTATTCGTGCCATTCGTGGTTCAGCTCGTTTAAACGTGTCTTGCACCGTGCGATTCGCCGTCTGCTAAGATAAAATCGTCGCCCCGATATTACGAGTTGTCATCATGCCTACGATCCTCTGCTTGTCTGCATTGCTATGCCTTACACAAATTCCGCCGGATTTTCGTGATCGTGATCGGCATCCGCTGGCGCCAAGCTTGCCGTTGCTGACAAAGGACGAATCGAAAAAGATCGACACCGTCATCGAACGCTTCATTCAATACGACATCGGCGTGCTCAAAGGCGCCGAAGGCAAGAAGGCACTCGACGATTTCAACAACCTCGGCCCCGAAGCGACCTTCAACCTCGTCCACGGGTTGAACCGCACGGCCAATATCCAGTCGAGTTGCCCGGCCGTTATCATCGCCAAGAAGCTCGCATCGATCTACCTCATGACCGAAGACCTCCAACTCCTCGGCTATTCCAAAGACCTCATCGGTATCGGCGTGACCGGCAAACGCCATCTCGGCGTCATCCGCGATTTGCAGACGAACATTCTCCTGCGCAAGGGCTATCTCCAGCGGAAAGCACTGGTCGGTGGTGGTACGAAATCCTACGCCGAACTGGAATCGGCGATCAACAAGGGAACCATCGCCCAAAAGAAAGCGGCGTTGACAGAGGCGGAAAAACGCCAAGGCCCGAAAGCGATCGGCGTGCTACTCATGGGCATCGCAAGTTTGGATGCCGAGTTGTCGCAGTGGTCGCGTGGGTTGCTCGACAAGAACCTGCAGCGTGAATCAGCTGACTCGCTCAAATTGCTCATGAAAGATAAACGCAAGGACGCACGTCTCGCCGCCGTCAGCGCGGTCAGCGCCAAGAAACTACGGCTCGGCAGCGAACTGATCGACTTGCTGCTGGACCCAGAGATCGAAGTGCGCGAGGCGTCGCGCCAGGCCATCGTGCGGATGGCGAATGGCCGTGACTTCGGGCCGGAATCGAGTGCCAACGTCGGTGAACGCGAAGCGGCCGTGATGCGTTGGCGGGCGTGGTGGAAGACAGGAAAGTAGATTCCGCTTGCGGCTTAGCGCTCGCATGGCACGCAGCGAGCGCTAAACGACAAGCGGAAAATCCTCACCACGCCTGCCGACGGCGACGAAACTCTTGCAGTTGCCATAATGCGAATAGGCCGACCGCGAACCCGGTCACGCCGCCAACTGTCAGCGTGCGCCACCATTCACGCCGGGCCGCTGCGTCTGGGTCATCGTCAAATAGATTTCCGAGCTTCTGAATACCCAGTTCCTGCTCGGGCTTCAATCCTTCCACGTATTTGCCAAGCCTTTCCTTGCGTGCCTGGATGTCCTTGAGCGCGAATCGCGTGCGGTTCAACGGCGGATCGATTTCGGTGAAAATAGAATAGGCGTCTCGGATCGCCCGATTGCGCTGATCGTCTTTCTTCAGGTCCATCGCGCTGGCGTTGAAAAGTTCGGCGAGCTGCCAAAGCAATCGTTGATCGTAAGGCATCCACAACAACAACTGCTCGACGATCTCGATCGCGTCGCCCGGCAACTTCTTCCGCTCGTCCTCGGCGATCTTGCCTGGCTCGAACTCGCCTTTGCTATTCACGTAGCGCACCGGTTTGCGATCGCCCTCCGCTTCGAGAAAAATGGGATCGACCATTTCTTCGACGGGTTTCTTCTGTTGGTGCATCCGTTCCTCGCGCAAGCGATTGCGAATCAGTCGCTCCAGATGGATGTCGAAATCCCGATACCGGTTGTACTCGGTGCTCACGAGGCCGAGATTTTGCAGGAAGGGCTTCAGATCGGCTTTAACGTCATCTTCGTTCTTGGGCCAAAGCTCCAGCGCCTGTTTCATGAGGTCCGCGGACTTCGTGCGGAAGTCAGCATTGTTGGAAAGGAAATGCGCCGTCGCATATTGTGACCAAACGATGAAATTATCGAGATGCTCGCGCGTGATCGGCATGAGGTACTGCGTCGCCTCATAGGCCTTGCCGCGACGAATGAGTACCGCGCTGTAGTTGAGCTTGTCCTCAAGCGTTTTGAGTTTGCCCGCACCCGCCTGGCCGAGTTGTTCCAGTATCAAATAGCGTTTTCGAATCGGCGGATGACTTTCGGTCGCATCGTTGGGAATACATTTCAAAGTATCAAGCAGCCGTTTGAAGACGTTGCGATAGTCCCGGCTATATTGCTTCACCTCTTCATCGGCGTCGAAGGTGCTGTAGATGCCGGCTTGCGCGGGAGCGGTGACT
The DNA here is from genome assembly GCA_009697105.1 of Gemmataceae bacterium. Lineage (GTDB taxonomy): Bacteria > Planctomycetota > Planctomycetia > Gemmatales > Gemmataceae > SIAQ01. The sequence continues at coordinate 22,795 of SIAQ01000057.1, forward strand.
AATCCGCACACGATCAACAAACTCGATATGCCGACTTGGCGGAGCATGACGCTGCACTCCCGAAAAGGCCGATCGTTTTTTCTTCCCATCGAGCAATTGGCCCCGAAAATGCTCGACAATCCAATACCACAGCATTTTATTGTTTTTCAACAGTGAAATATTCACCGATTAGGCAATTGATGCCAGCAAGTTCGGCAGAACCAATGGAGCTGACCATGTCCCCACACGATTTCCCGGCAATCAGGCTTCAACTCGAGACCCGCGTGTTTGCCAAAACCGGCAGCCAACTGCGCGATCTCGGTATCGAGCTCTCCGCCGACATGGTGCGGCTCCTGGGCCAAAGCTCGACCTATTATGTCAAGCAGCTGGCGCAACATTGCGTCCGCGAATTCCTGCCGAACGTGCAACTCGTCAATGACATTAGCGTGGCGTAACCGATTTCCGCTTGCGGCCTAGCGCTCACTTGGGGGCAAGCGAGCGCTAAGCCGCAAGCGGCGATCACGCCTCCGCCTTCGCATACTCGCACGTCACCGTGGTGCTGATGCCGCCGCGTGGGGTGAAGGCGCCGACGACTTTCAGTTTCCTCGGTTGGCTGGCGTTGACGAAATCGTCGAGCAGCCGATTGATCACGTTCTCGTAAAAAATCCCCGCATTACGAAATTGCTGCAAGTAGAGCTTGAGTGACTTCAACTCCACGCACAACCTGTCTGGCGTATAAATGTACGTAATCGTGCCGAAATCGGGCTGCCCGGTCTTCGGACACATCGACGTAAACTCCGGGCAGACGATCTCGATGACGTAATCGCGCTGCGGAAACTGATTCGGAAACGTTTCGAGCTGCTCGCCCGCGGGTACTTCTGGCATCTAAGGACTCCTTGGTATTTGCCGCTTGCGGCTTAGCGCTCAACAGGAACCTGTGGAGCGCTAAGCCGCAAGCGGCATCACGCAACCTCGACAACCACTTTGCCCAACACGTCCATCTTGGGCGTTACACCCAGGCCCGGCGCTGTGCTGGCGGCGAGTCGGCCGTTTTTGCGTTGCGGCGCGCCATCGGCGAATGACACGGTGACGTAGCTGTTGAAGTCGGTCGCGGTGAAGAGGAACTCGGTAGGCGTGCTATGTGCCAAATGCGCGATCGCCGTCGTGATGATGTCGCCACCCCAGCTGTCTTCGAGCGTCATGACGATGCCGAGCGCGGCACACAAATCACGTGCTTGCCTGGCCTTCGTCAATCCGCCGAGTTTGCTGATCTTGAGGTTGACGACATCCATCGCCTGATCGCCGTGAGCACGCACCAACATATCGAGCGAATCGACGACCTCATCGAGCACGAACGGATGATCGCAATGACGGCGGATCGACAGGCATTCCTCGTAGCTCAAGCAGGGCTGTTCGATGTAGACGTCGATGTCACGCACTGCCCGGACGACGCGCATGGCGTCGTGCATGCGCCAGCCGGTGTTGGCGTCGGCGACGAGGCGATCGCCAGGTTGCAGGACGCTTGCCACGGCCCGGATGCGAGCGATGTCATCCGCGGGATCGCCGCCGACTTTGAGCTGGAAACGCTGATAGCCTTCCGCGCGATAGTCGGCGACACGTGCAGCCATGGCGTCGGGAGCTTCCTGCGAGATCGCACGGTAAAGACCGAAGTCGTCGCCGAAGCGTCCGCCCATCAGCGTGCAGACCGGTTGGCCCGTCGCCTTGCCAAGCAGGTCCCAGCAGGCCATGTCGAGGCCCGATTTGACGTAGGCGTGGCCCTTCAACGCGGCATCCATGCGATGATTTAATTTGCCCAGTTCGCATGGGTCCATGCCAAGCAGATGCGGTCCCAACTCGGCGATGCCCGCACGCACGCCATTGGCATACGCCGGCAGATAGAACGGCCCGAGCGGACAGACCTCGCCGAAACCCGTCAGGCCCGAATCCGTGTCGATGGCGACGACGGTGCTGTCAAACACGTTAACCGACTTCCCGCCCGACCACTTGTAGTTACCCTCACGCAATGGCAACTCGACGCGGTAGGCACGGATGCGGGTGATTTTCATCAGGGATCCTCAGAATAGCTGTCAGTTTTCGGCCAGAATCGACTGTTGTCCGGCGAACGTTGGTTGAACTCAACTATGCGAGGTGTAAGTTAGCTTTGGCCTAATCGTCTGTCAAGCAGCCAAGAACGATCTACCCGTATCTGGGAGGAGGCGGTCACGATGTTGCCATTCAAACATTCCAAATCTCCGATTACTCGGTTGGGTTATTCACCCGATGGCAAAACGCTCGCGGCGGCATGCGAGGACGATGAAGACTTCACCTTCTGTGACACGGATACGATGTCCGTCAACATGTGGAATCCCAGCTTGGAAGGTGGAATTCTCTCGTTTTCATTTTCGCCTGATGGCAAGATTTTTGCGGCAAGCGCCCTCTTTGGCAGCGTTGCGGCTTATTCTTGGCCTGACCTCAACTTATGATCCAGATGAATTTTTTATCGATCGCATTGATGATTCGAGGCGAAATTACCATTCGGACGATGACTTCGACGATTTCGACGACTCAGCTCGGGAAGATTTGTTTATTACGGATGTGGCGTTTTCACCAAAGCACAAAGAACCCGCATTGGCGTTAGGCGGCCCTGATCTGCAAATCTGTTTCCCTCGAGGCGAGCAAGAGCAGATTCGGATTGCGTCTACCGAACACAGCCACATTGCCTGGTCGCCGAAAGGCGACATGTTGGCCGCCCTTGATCGAGAACTGAACAAGGTCACGCTATGGCGGTTCAAGAAGCGGCTGCAACCAGACCTCGCCATCGTTCAGTACGAATTGCCCAGCCCATGCACATTACTGACATTTTCCACCGATAACTCGACGCTGGCGATGGCCCATCTCAAAGGAATCATCCTCGCCGACATTCGCCGCAGGACGGGGTCATTTTCCGTCTTGAAGGGCCAACCCGCCGGGGTGAATCAGATTGCTGCCCATCCCAGGGAGCCGGTCCTTGCGACCGCATGTAACGACGGAACGGTCCGATTCTGGGACATGAAGTCCCAGCGCGAAATCAAGTGCTACGACTGGAAGATCGGTGCCGTCAGCGCGGTGGCCTTCTCGTCGGATGGCATACGTTGCGCCGCCGGCGGGCAGCGCGGACAGATCGTCGTTTGGGATGTCGATTGATGCGTCGCCGCTTGCGGCTTAGCGCTCAAGGCATTCGACGTAAGCGCAAAGCCGCAAGCGGCGAACTCGCCCGGACGGGCGATGCGTCGTACATTGATGGAGTAACATCCTCACCCTCTGCCGAGAATCATCCATGAGCCGCCGTGCCGTTCAACTCCTCACCGATGGCGAGAACATCGAGGAAATCTACGTCGTCGCCGAGAAACAATTGCGGACCAATCGCCAGGGCGGTCTATACCTGCAAGTCCAACTGCGCGACCGCACCGGCTCGGTCGTCGCTCGGCTCTGGAACGCGACTGAGGCCCAGGGGGACGCCTTTGCCGAGGGCGATTTTATTCGCGTCCGAGGCAAGGCCCAGCTGTTCCAGGGTGCCCTTCAGCTAATCTTCACGAGCTTTGATCGCGTCGATCCCAGCCGGGTGGCAATCGAGGAATTTGTCACGCGCTCCGACCAGGACATCCAAAAGCTCTACGATCGCCTGCGAGCCTATCTCCTCAAACTCGGCGATCTTCATTTGCGGGCGCTCGCCGAATGCTTCTTGATGGACGATGCGTTTGTGCGGGGCCTGCGCCAATCGCCGGCGGGAATTCGCAATCACCACGCCTACGTTGGCGGCTTGCTGGAACATGTCGTCACGATGCTCGACATTGCTGACCGCATCGCGCCGCTCTATCCGAATCTCAACCGCGATATGTTGCTCATGGGCGTCTTCCTGCACGACATCGGCAAGATTCATGAACTCACGGGCCTGGCGGTATTCGGGTATTCCGACGAAGGCCAGCTGGTAGGTCACATCGATATCGGCGTCGAATTGCTCATGGAAAAGGTCGCGAAAGTACCCGATTTGACGGGCGAGCCATTTCCGCGCGAACATTTATTGCGGCTCAAGCATCTTATAGTAAGCCATCATGGGACGTATGAGTTCGGAAGTCCGCGCTTGCCCATGACGCCCGAAGCGATTGCCCTGCATTACATTGACAATCTCGACGCCAAATTGCACACCTTCCTACGCGATATCCGCGACGATCGCAACGCGACTTCCGCCTGGACACCGTACAATCAAAGCATGCAGCGTCGCCTGTTTAAGGGCATTCGCGAAGGCTCCGAACCGGTCGCGGATTGACCGAATTAATTCCGCTTGCGGCTTAGCGCTCGGTGAATCCCACGTGAGCGCTAAGCCGCAAGCGGCGGATTCGGAACATTCAATCACATCGGGAAGAGAACCATAACCATCACAAGAAAGACCATGTCCAACTACCAAACACAAATAATCAGCACACTCTCGCAGGCGAAGTATCACCCGGTCAAACCGAAAGCGTTGGCCCGCGTGCTCGGCATTTCCGGCGAAGCCTACAACGACTTCAAAACCGCCCTCAAAGAACTGATCACTCAGGGCCGCGTCGAAATCAGCAAGGGCAATGCCGTCCGTTTGCTCGGTACGCGCGGCACGCTCACGGGCATTTTTCGCAAGAGCAACTCAGGCCACGGCTTCGTGCGGCCCAATCCCGACGAAGGCCATAAATTCACCGAAGTCTTCATCCCCGAAGACGCCATCCACGGCGCCACCACCGGCGATGTCGTCCTCGTCCGCGTCAGGCCGTCGCGCAAGCAGCACGAGCGTGGCCCCAAGGGCGACATCGTTCAGGTGCTCGAACGCTCGACCAGCCAATTCGTCGGCACCTACTTCACGCGCGATGGGCTGTTCTACGTTCGCATTGACGGTACGGTCTTCTCTCACAGCGTGCTCGTCGGCGATCCGACCGCGAAGGGCGCGAAGCCGAACGACAAGGTCGTCGTTGAGATGATCCGCTTCCCCACCGCCGAGGAACGCGGCGAGGCCGTCATCACCGAGGTGCTCGGCGCGCACGGCCGGGCCGGTGTCGATACGCTCTCCATCATCCGCGCAATGGGAATCCCCGATGCGTTTCCCGAGGATGTCCTCGAAGAAGCACGCCAGGTCACCGCGAAATTTACCGACGAAATCCCCGCAGACCGCGAGGATTTCACCAACACGCTGACGATCACGATCGACCCCGTCGATGCCCGCGATTTCGACGATGCGATCTCGCTGACCATCGACCCGAAGAGCAAGCATTGGCTGCTCGCCGTCCATATCGCCGACGTTGGCCAATTCGCCAAGTCCGGCTCGGGCCTGGACGCCGAGGCACGCAAGCGCGGCACGAGCGTCTACTTGCCGCAGCGTGTCGTTCCAATGTTTCCCGAGTTAATCTCGAACGGCCTGGCAAGTCTGCAACAAGACAAAGTTCGGCTCGTGAAGTCCGCCCTGATCGACTTGACACCGATGGGGCAAAAAGCCCACATTCGCTTCGCCAATAGCGCGATCAAGAACCAACGACGATTCAGCTATGAAGAAGTCTCCGCCGTCCTCGCCAAGGCGGATACCGGCGAAGGCGACGCGCCCGAAGTCACGCCGGAAATCCGCGCGATGCTTCTGCACATGCGTGATCTCGCGACGATCATGCACAAGCGCCGAGTCAAACGCGGTGCCCTCGAACTTCAGATGCCCGAGATCGGTCTGGAGTACGACGCGAATGGCAAAGTCAGTGGCGCTCATTTCCGCAAGCACGACATCAGCCATCGCATCGTCGAAGAGTTCATGCTCGCCGCCAACGAGGCCGTCGCCCAGCACCTCGACGACAAGAACCTCTTCTTCCTTCGCCGCGTGCATCCGGCTCCGGAACCGACTAAGCTGCAGAAATTCGCGGAATTCGCCCGTATCCTCGGTTACAAGATCAAGAGCGATGCGGATCGATTCGCCCAACAGCGCGTCCTGCAAGAATCGGCGAACAAGCCAGAGATGCACGCCATCCATTACGCGCTGCTTCGCAGCTTGAAGCAGGCGACGTACAGCCCGGACAAAGACGACCACTACGCCCTGGCAAGCGAAAATTACTGCCACTTCACCTCGCCGATCCGGCGTTATCCCGATTTGCAAGTGCACCGCTTGCTCGATCATCTCATTCGGCGTGGCCGAGCGAGCAGCAACCTCGACGAGCTACGAGCGCTCGGCGAGCATTGCAGTAAGACGGAACGCCGCGCGGAGACGGCGGAACGCGAACTCGTCAAGCTTCGGCTGCTGGTGTATATGAACGAACGCATCGGCACCGACATGCACGCGATCATCACTGGCGTGGCAGATTACGGCTTCTTCGCGCAAGCCGAGACGCTGCCCGTCGAGGGCCTGGTGCACATCACGACGTTGCCCGACGACTACTACTACTTCGACGATACCTCGCACACGCTTGTCGGCCAGCGCACCGACCGCCGCTTCCGCCTGGGCGACAGAGTCGAAGTGACGGTGGTGCGCGTCGATTTGTCGCGCCGCCAACTCGACTTCCGCATCAAAGGTACCAACGAACGCTTGCCCGATGTGCGAAGGCGGCGGTAGCATGAAGGGGGGGCGGGAGGCTGTGCAAGACAATTAACCTATATAGGCTCCCGTTGGCTGCGAAAAAAAAATCCTGTTTCATTGGTCCACGGTTGCTCGCCTGGGCCATGAGCATGAAGCGGACGCCGGCCAGCTTGTGCTTCTGAATTTCCGTATAAAAAGTGGCCGATATACCATGTGCCGTCGGCACGGCTAGTAGCGGAAACAATGACACTTCTCTCTATTTTCCGCTATAATCTTCACCACAGAGACACAGAGGCACCGAGAAAAGCATCGGAAAAATGCGAACCCATTCTCTATGAATTGATGACTGTCGTCGACAAAAACCAGGAGTGCACAACTCCCAGTTCTTCGCATTCTCCCTGTGCCTCTGTGGTTAACGTTGGACTGGCGAAGAGGGAGAAGTGGCGGAATAATTGCAGATTATCTGGAATGTGCTTCAGCGCATTTCCCCACCAATCGCTTCGCTCATGGTGGGGCTTGGGATCATAGCAAGCCCGCGGCGATGGTGTTCGAGAGGCGTGCGAGGAATCGGCCGTCGGGTTCCTGCGGCTGAGTGGTGAAGAGGATGAAGTACGACTCCGTATCAGGATCAATCCAGCAGAGCGTGCCAGTCGAGCCCCAATGGCCATAGGTGCGCGGGCCAAGCAGATCGCCGAAGTTCGCTGAATGCGCTGGCCAATTCAACCGCCAACCGAGGCCCCATGGCTTGCATCGGCGATCCTCCTCGGGCACGTGCGGCATGGCGGCCAGCTGATTCGACGTCATCGCCCGCACGCTCGCCGGGCTGAGGATGCGCACCTTCCCCAGCACGCCGCCGTTGAGCATCATTTGGCAATAGCGTGCGAAATCGCTCGGCGTCGTGACAAGCCCGCCCCACGGGGCGCCGAAACCAAGCCAATAGGCACTGTTCCAGTTCCAGTCGGCTTTCTCCAACTCCTTGGGCACACGGACATGCGCGACGCGCTCACGCCGATTGGCGGGGCAGCCGAGCGATGTGTCGTTCATATCGAGCGGCCCGAAGACCTCTTTAGCGAGAAAATCGGCGAGCGTCATACCGGCAATTTGATGGACAATCTCAGCAAGCATCGCCGTGCCCATGCTCTGATAGCTGACGCGTGTGCCGGGCGGAAACAGTAATTTCAACCGACAGGTTTCCTGGATGAACGCCGGAAGTTGGCTATGCGTTCGCCTGAGCTTTTCGTTGTCGGGCAGCATGTCGGGCAGGCCAGAGGTGTGCGTCATGAGGTGGCGTACTTGCACGTCGCGTTTGTCATGGGCAGCGAACGCGGGCACGATGTCGGCCACGCGATCGTCGAGCGCGAGTCGGCCACGCTCGACGAGCATCATGACGGCGGCGACCGTCACCGGCTTCGTGATCGACGCGATTAAGAACAGTGCATCCTTCGCCAATGCCGGTGTGTCCTTCGCTGGACGCTGGCGTCCAACCAAGCGCTGATCGATGGTTCGCCCTCGCCGGCCAACGATCCAGCCCGCAGCGGGGATGCGATCCTCCGTGACCCAGCGTTGCGCGAGTTCGTCCGCGCGGCGCAAGGCGGCGGGATCGAGGTTTAAGGCTTCGGGCTTGTCGATGCTGAGTCGGGCCATTACGCGCTCCGGGATATTAGCCGGACGCGCAAGCGACGGTGATGTGTTTCGTCGCTTGCGCGTGCTGAAGTTGCTCTTTTCGTGTGCCTGTCAAATGCAATGAGGAATTAAGAACGAGGAATGAGGAATTAATACGACAGCGCTACTTGCATTGCAGCTGTCAGTTATGGTACACTGTAACTCCTTAAACCACGGACGTTTGCAAGGAGTTACGGATGACCCTCGATCAAATACTTTCGCTTGGTCCTCAACTCGCCGATTATCTCGGCGAATTTG
>SIAQ01000182.1 GCA_009697105.1 Gemmataceae bacterium
GTCGTCAAATTCGCCGAGATAATCGGCGAGTTGAGGACCAAGCGAAAGTATTTGATCGAGGGTCATCCGTAACTCCTTGCAAACGTCCGTGGTTTAAGGAGTTACAGTGTACCATAACTGACAGCTGCAATGCAAGTAGCGCTGTCGTAATAGAAAGACTCTGGATTCACTCATGGCTGGGTGTCCGAATGCGTTTGAATTCGTTTAGCGTTCGCGAGCCGGCACGCGAACGCTAAACGGGGAGCTGAATCCTACTTGCGCTCTGGGATGTAGTTCAACGTGTAGTACGCAATGTTGTGCAACAGTTGCGAGCCTTCCGCGCTGCGAACGCCGGGCGCCGCGAGCTGGTGGATGTGCCCTTCCTCCAGTTTGCTGAGCTGGATGCGCACGCTCTTGTTGTCCGGAGCGACGGTGATCTTGTTAATGCTCGGCATCGTACGGTCCACTTCCGGGCTGCCGTAGTCGGCCTGGTAGATGTAGGTGTAGGTCTCCACTTTGTATGACGCGACATCGCCGGCGGTCTTCGGATCGACGGGCTTGGTGAAGGTGAGCGTGAAGCCGTCGGGTTCGGCTTTCATTTCGTGGATTTCAAAGGGAACCTTGCCGGTCCAGACGAGGCGTTCGAGCGCGAACGGCTTGCCGCCGCGCGAGCCCCAACCGCGACTCGTGCCGCCGACGAAGAGCGAGCCGTCCGGGGCGAAGCGAGCGGGAACGATGCCGCAGCTGAAGCCCTGGCGGAACGGGTAGCACGCGCCCTGGTATCGGCCATTCACTTTTTCGAGGCTGACGCGCATGACGGTGCTATGCGTTTGATCGCCGACGAAGAGTTGTTTCTCAAACGGGCCGAATTTGCCGGCTGAGAGATCGCATTCGATGCCGGCGGCGGACTGGCCCATTTTGCCGTACGGAAAGAGGATGGCGGTGGGCGTGAATTGCGGAATGCGTTTGGCCTCGGTCATGATTCGGCTCTTGGATTTCGGCACGAGCGGGGCGGCGCCGAGGTACTTGGCTTCGGGAGCGTCATACCATTTGAAGCCGCCGGGATGGCCGACGAACCCGCCGACGGTCAGGTGTTTGAGACCGCAGGTGCCGTTCCAGGGGCCTTGGTTGTCGGTGTAGAAAGCTTCGTCGTCAGCGTTGAGGCCGACGCCGCCGGGCGACCGCACGCCGCTAGTGGTGGGAACCCATTTGCCTTCTGGCGTGACTTTGCCCGCCCAGCCGCGGTACTTGCTGTTGCTGTTGAACGAACCCGTCAGGCAAAGTGTGATCCAGATGTTGCCCTGTTTATCGAAGCGCGAGCCGAAGGCGTACTCGTGATAGTCGCCGTTGACCTCCCATCCGTCGGTGACGACCTCGAATATGTCGGCTTTGCCTTTGCCCTTGGAGTCTTTGATGCGGGTCACATCGCAGCGTTGGGTGACGTAGAGCCAGCCGTCCTTTGGGTTGTAAGCGAGGCCGAGGATTTCGTGCATGCCGTGGGCGAAGCGGGTGAACTTGGCGTTTTTTGGGTCATCGGTGAGGCCGTTTTCGACGATCCAGATTTCGCCGCGACGTGTGCCGAACGCAATTTTGCCGTCGGGCAGCATTTCGAGCGCCCCGCCTTCGAGCACTTCGCCCTCAGGTATCGGCAAGGTCTGGAGTTTGTAGTAAGTATCCTCACTTTCGGTCGGTTTCGGTTCGCCGGCCTTTTTCTTTTGGGCATCGGCGGACGAACCCGACATCAGGAACGCAGCGACGATGACGGCGAGAGACAGTAAATATCGCATTGAAAAACTCCTACGGTATCCAGAGTGAACGTGTGTTATTCGATGAAAATAGCTCAGGATGATCGCAGCAAATCCCAGCGGCCGATGTTATGAACCCCAGGGTTTGCTGCGATCATCCCGGGGCTTTGCCGGAAATTTATTACTCGTCGCTCTCAACCTCAGCGACCGCATCCATGATCGCCTTGATGAGTAGCATAAACCCGGGTAGCAGCTTGGTCGCGAGAACATCTTCAGCACCCAGGCGTTTCTCGATCCAGTCCAATTTACCACGCCGAAGAACGACGATCCGTTTACGTTTACCATCGACGATCCAGTATTCCTTGATGCCGAGCGTCCAGTATTCTTCTCGTTTCTCGATATAGTTGCGATCGGTGGAGCGTTCGGAAACCACCTCGATGGTCAGTTCCGGGATCCAGCGCCGCCACAATGTGTTATTCTTGGGCCCCTTCGGCTTCGTGAGGTAGACAGCAATATCGGGATGCCGCTCGCTCTCCCACTCTGGGATTAGGAGCTTGCATTCCATGCTATTGAGGATCAAATGAAGGCGTTCTGGATTCAGTGTCTTGTATGCGCCCAAGGAGTCTCGAATGAGTGAGACAATCAACGCGTGAAAATACTTGGCGACTTGTGACACCGTGATGTACCCCCGCGAAAGTTCGTAGTGATAGTCTTCCTCGGTTTTGATGAACTCGAAGTCTTTGAGCGACATCTTTCGGCCATGATCGTCCGGGCCGATCATCGTTCTACGTTTGGTGATGGTGAGCATGTTCGTGAACCTTCCACGTCCCGAGTTTAGCCGCTCGCCTTTGGCGAGCGCGATTAACCAAGGGGCGAGACACAAGTCGCGCTCGCCGAAGGCGAGCGGCTAAACGATCTCTCTACCACGCATACTCCTGCACAAGCTTCGCGGTGTTGCCCTTGAAGCGGATCGGGACGAGCAGTTCCATGCCTTTGCCCGATTGCCGGATGATCGGCTGCCCCTCGGCTTCAATGCGGATGCGCATGTCGTTCACGCGATACCATCCGGCCTTGGCATCGGCTTCGATCTTGTTGCCGACCGCTGCACGGTAGTAGAGCTTGTCGATTGGGTTTTCGGTTGAGAGCGTGAATGTCCGCACGATTGTGGGGCTTCCTTTCGACTCAACCGCGTTCGGCGTATCTTCGATTTTGATCCCGTTGAAGGAATAGTTGAACGTCGGGCGGCTGTCGTCGGTCAGACGATAGCCGAGGAATTTGTAGCCGATGTCCTTTGCGGGCTTGGCTGTCCAGGCTTCATCGTTGGAGCCGAGCACGTAGAAGCTGACGCCCGTTGGCAGCTGAACGATGTTTTCGCCGAGCGGCGGTTCAAAGCCGACTCCGCGATCGGTCCAGTGGCGTTTGGCGTCCATGAACGCACCTTGCCAAATCATCGCGAGGGTGATGTCGTTGGCGTCGAACACGTAATGCGCGCGTTCCGGGAAACCGACACCGATGGCACGCGAATAGTTAACATTGCCGACGCCTTTGATGAAGTTGCGGTAGATGATCGCTTCCGCTACCGGCACGAGTGGGATCGATTTCTTGTCAAGTCCGGTGGGCGGTGTCGCGGCTTTGCCGTCGGCCAGGTAGACCCAGATCGCTTCGATCTGCGTGTCGGCCTTGCCATCGAGCACCTTGGTGAGCAGCGTCTTGCCATCTGGGAATGACGCCGGCATGCGTGTGCCGGGGCGGTACTTCGTTGGATTGAGCATGTAGTTGTAGAACCAATCATGCTGTAATCGCTGCGTCAAAATCGCCAGGTCGATGCCCTGAACACCCTCGGCCTTTTGGCCCGCAAATGTATGGCATTTCGTGCAACCGAACGCCGTCGGTCCGACCATGTGTCTGGCTGCAAACTTGGTTTTGGTGATCGTATCGGAGAGCGCGACCTTCGGCGCCTTCTCCGGCGTATCGATCGCCATGTAGGCTTCGACAAGCGATTGGGCGTGATTGGCGAACTTCGGCATGCGCGTGTGCATGTAGGGCCGATCGTGCGAACCTTGCTCGACGACCTTTTTCAAATAAGCATGATTGAGCTTGGCGCCGACGCCGTTGAGCGAGGGCGGCAGTCGGCCTTCGTCACCCATTTCGGGTTGAACGGTGAGGAAGAACTTATTGAGATCGTCTTCCGGGCCGCCGACTTTGTCACGTTCATGGCAGGCGTAGCAGTTGAGCGCGGTCATGCGTTGCTTCACGAGACTACTGGGCGTTTCATCTTTGGGATTGGGGAACGGCTTGGCCAGCGCCGCCTTCAGCGCTGCCACCTGATTTACCGCGAACCCGAATGACGGCACGCCTTTCTTCGGCGTGGCGGAGAGGCAGCCGCCGTCGCCTTTCAGCTTGTCCAATGCGATTGTCTCAAGTCGCGTTTTCTCTTTACCCATCTGATGGCAATTCGCACAACCTATCGAGCCGAACAACGTCTTGCCCTTGGCGGCAAGCGCGGCATCAACGGTAAACGGCGCATCCTTTTTGTCGCCAGTCGCCACGGGAACATCGGCTTTTTCCGTCGCATAAACGAACGGGCCGAGGTTCTGCTTCGCCAGGCCGCCGCCTTCGATCTCGGCCTTCAGCTCAACTCCGCCGCCGCCGTTGAAGAAGCCGAGCGTGAGCTTGTGCATGCCCTTCGTCAGCTTGACGCCGCCGTTCTTGGTTGCTGGCGGATGAACGCCATCGTTGTTGACGACGATTTTGCCATTGATCCACAAGATACTGCCGTCGTCACTCGTGGTGCTGAACGTGTACTTTCCGTCTTTCTCGATCTTCAAATAGCCGTCGAATTTGATCGCCCAATCGTTGCCTCGTTTGGCGAGGCTGATGTCGAAATCGGTCGTCTCGCCCATGCTAACTGGCTTCAGCTTGGCGAAATCGGGCACGTTCTTGAACTCGCCCTCGTAATACGAATACTTCATGTTGGTCGCAGATAGGCCGGGAACGCTGCCTTGCAACAGGTAGTTCGCGACATCGTTGGATTCTTTGATCGTAAGTAGGCCGGGCATTCGGCCACTGGGCCGCGTGTCGTGCGGGTTTTCCAGGAAGGAACGCAGGCTGACGAGCGTGTACTTTTCTTTAAGATCGCCGAGCGGCACGTTGGTTGGGAACAGCTTGTCGGCATCACCCTTGGTGTCGCGCGTTCCGTGGCAGGCGACGCAGCCGACTTTGCTGTAAAGATCGCGTCCCTCGGCGATGCCCTTGCGATCCGGCCGAGCCTGTGACAACGTGCCTGTCGAAGCAAGATAATGCGTGAGCGCGGCAGCTGTCGCCTTTCGCTCCGCGTCTTCCAGGCCGGCGAGCAGGTTCGGCATCTTCGTACCGGGCTTTGCGCCATGTGGATTGGTGATGAATTTTTCGAGGTAGCCGTGTTTGACGCGCGAGCCGATGCCGTCGAGGATCGGGGCCGTCTTGATGTCCCTCGCAGACGTGGAGTCCGCGTGGCAGCGTGCGCAATGCAACTCGCCGAACAGTAGTTGGCCACCCGTGGCGAGGTCGGCCTTGCCATCGGCGTGGAATCGCGCGAACCCCGGCACGACGGGGCCGCTTGCAGCTTTCGTTGGTTGTGCCGTCGCAGCCGAAGCCCCGGCAAGAATTGTTGAAGTCGCAATGATTGAGGCAAGAACGAGAGATCCAGGCAGGAACTGCATTGGGTTCACTCCGGAGCAACGTATGGTAATCACATACCGGGAAGCGTATCAGGCAGGATTCGACAACGCACAGCGCGTTCGAACAGTGTTGAGAATTGTATGCCGAACGGTATTGGCTTGCAAGCGGCGTGAGTCGCGGATTTTCACGCTGTCTATTTTTGAGCCTAAGCGCCAGCCTTAAGTTTTACCGCATCGTGACATCCGAATGCGGCGACGATCTAAGTGTCCCTGCTTGTAAGTTTGGTTTGTAACGTTTTCCACACCGTCGTCCTTACCTTATAGACTGCGGCCCGGAGGTATTTTTTACAAAGGAGGT
>SIAQ01000183.1 GCA_009697105.1 Gemmataceae bacterium
GATTCCCAGTTATCCCGCCGCCACAGGCCCACTTGCAGACGATTCACGCCGACGCGTTGGGCAATCTCTTCGTTGGTGAAGCCCTCGAATGAGAGCATCACGATCGTGGCCCGATCCGCGAGCCGTTGCGACACGGATCGAGACTTGGAGAATTCTGTCAGCAAGCATCCTTGCCGCTCCGAGACCACCACCTTCGCCGCATTCCCTGGCATGGCTTCATCCTTTAGAGGAATGGGCAAGCCAGGAAGAACAACCAAAACCTCGTTCCAGTGATAGGTTAATTGCGACGTGTAGCAGTAGATGGCCTGACCCACGGACGAATCCAAGGTGGCCAAGGCGGCCATACCTTTTCGGATGGCCATCTTGACCATGTTGAATCAAACCGCTCGGAGGAGGCTCCCAAGTTCTATTTCACCGCCACCCAGACTGGGACGGCGAAACCGGAGGTGCTGTTGACTTCGATAACGTACTCGCCATCGCGTGGCGGATACCAGAAGGCGACAGCGAAGTCGTGTTGCCCATTGCCTACCGCTTTGTCCTGAGCAACGACGGTGCTTTTCTTGTCATAAACGGTGATGCTCAGGTTGACCGCTGCGGAATCGACTCGCGACGATTGGACTAACGCCAGGACGGCCGCCCGTTCGCCGGCGCGGAACGATCTACTCACGCGATAGGATTGGCCGGGGCCGATATCCTGCTTACCGGCCAAGCCGCCATCTACTGGCGAACCGACGCCGAACGGGACAAACGCGACCAATCCGACGCAAACCAAGATAGCCAAGCGGATCATATTTATTCCCTGCAAATTGTATATCGAGAGGACCGTCTTGCATAATTTCCGCTTAGAACGCAATTCACATTACCGGAGCCGAATTCGGAATTCATTCTTTCGCGATCCGAGATTGCGTGCCTCGACGGAATATTTCGCCTGGACGGTTGGAATCCATTCGACGCCGCAATCGTCGCCAGTGGCGGGATCGGAGCGGTCGTCGGCGGCGACGCAGTTACCGTCGGTATCGAAAACGTAGAGCGCCAGGCAGGAATCGCCATTGCCCGAGGCGAGCGCCACGGCGCGCTCATTGGCTTTGAAGGTATCAACGTAAACACGAAGACCATGCCCCATGATCTCATGCTCAGGGTCGGAAACTCGCCGCGTGACCAATTCAGCATGCAGCCATGATGCCAGGCTTAGAAGCGTCAGCACGCTCGCAATCAAGATTTTTCGCATGGATTGTCCTAAACATTTAATGTAGCACGACGCTCCGCGTCGTCGTTGTCGTAGGCTCTACGACACAGAGCGTCGTGCTACTATTGCTCTGGAGTCCATGATACGTGCCCGGCACGCAATCGCCGAGGGTTTGGTTGCCAACCTCCATGCCGACCGCTAATCTGATAGAGCGTCGCCGCCTGCGCCGCGTGGTCTTGAAAAACGAAAACAAGGACTCATCATGGACGCTGTGCAAGATCCCACGATACTCCAAACGCTTGGCCAATTGCTGCAAACACTGCTCACGTTGCTCGGTCAACTGGCCTCGCTGGGCTTTCTGTGGCTGGTGTGGATCGTTTGGGGTGCATGGTGCTTGTGGGAAGTCAATTGGCACCGGGCACGGAATTTTCTCGCCAATGGTGCCTGGGTTCCTGCGGTCCTGTTGATGTTGTTGATCGCTATTGTCTGGTCGCGGCTCGATAATCGTGCGTGCGATTGCGTCGGCGTTACGGTGCCGAACTTCTGGTGGCAGCTGGGATATGTAGGCATGCTCGCCGGCACCGCGATGTTCTGCGGTTGCTTGCAAAGCGTCTTGCATTGGACGCCGCACGAACTCAATCTCGATCCGCCAGCGCATGGGGACGAGCACGATTCCTCGCATTCGCATCATTAACAAATCTTCCGCTTGTCGTTTAGCGCTCGCGCGACACCCGGCGAGCGCTAAACGACAAGCGGAAAACCAATCCCTACTTCGCCCCGACCGTCATCGGCGCGGGCATCGGCGGCAGCATGATGGTGCCCGGTGTCGCGCCGCCCATTTGCACGACGTACTGCGGGTAGCGCCCATCCCACTGCCGCCAGCGAAGTAGCTCGGATTCAAGCAGGCGTAGACGAATGTAGGTCTCGCCATTTTCAGCGGCTTTCTGGGCTTCATACGCTTTCGCATCCGCGGACGTTTTCAGCGCTTCACCTTGAGCCTCGGCTTCAAGGAGACGGATTTTCGCATCGCCTTCGACGCGCACGATTTCGACTTCGACCTTGCCCTCGGCTTCACGTTTGGCGGCCAAGGCCTTGCCGTCGGCGGCGAGCAACAGCGTCTTGTTCTCGACTTCCTGCGCCGCCCGTTTCGCCTCCGCCGCCACTTTCAGCTGAGCGGCTTTGGCGGCGTCGTCGATCGCGCGTTGAATCTCCGGATTCTCGAAATTCAAGCCGCCGAGCATCGCCAGGGTCGTGATCTCGATGCCTTTCTTTTTGAAGAACGGCGTCACATCGTCGCGCACCGTCTTCATGATGTCGTTCTTCTTCGTCGGCAGGTCGAACAGGTTGTACTTGCCCGCTTCCTCGGCGACGATCTGGTGGATGTGGGCGCGCACCTCCATGTCGAGCATCTCGGCCAGGCTCTTCGACGGATAGCTGTAGAGATACACCGCCGCCGATTCCTCGGGGATGAACGCCGTGCAGCTGATGCCCATGTAGAAATTCACGCTGTCTTTCGACTCGGTGCCGATCGCCTGGTCTTTGGACGACGTGCCCGTTTTCGGCGAGCGCGTCCATTCGCGGGTGATCGGTCGGCGATCGACTTTGACAAGCCGAACCGTGCCGACATATTGGCCGCTGTTTGGCAGATAGCCCATCTGCTGCCAGCGATGCGTGATTTGTACGCGCTTGGTGGCGACTTTCTTTTCTTCCAGGAACTTCACCGAATGGAACGCGGATTGGTTTGACGTGTCGCCTTCGAGCGGAATCAAAAATGCCGACTCGCTGGTGTCCACTTCGACAAACTCCGGCACGTCATACGGGCGAACAAATAGCACGACCGCCAGCACCAAGCTAAAAACGGCGACAGACACGGCGATGGCGGCGATGATGAGATTGCGTTGCATAGGTTTCCCCTTTTTTTCCGCCGCTTGCGGCTTAGTACGACAGCGCTAGATCGAGAATTTGGCCCGCATTGTAGCCGAATTCGTGAGAATTCGGACGACTTGGGCAAACGAGGTAAGGCCGAATTCTCACGAATTCAGCTACAGGATACGATGTAGCGCTGTCGTATTAGCACTCGCGCGTGATGCGTCGAGCGCAAGGCCGCAGGCGACCGAGACGAATGAATTGAGTTATGGTTTTGAATTCGTTTACGCCGACTCGCGCATCTTCCAGAGCCGAACCAGGTCATCCCAGAACATGACGGCTCCGAGCATCGCCAGGACCAACGGCCAGGCGAGGGGCCACCATTGCTGAGCCAGCGAGGCTTGCGCAAGTTGACCGGGGACGGCGGCGTCGTTGTGGAATTGCCGAACTGCGAGTTGCGTGACATCGTGCGACCCGTCCAGGGCCGAGTTCCACTGCCAGGCGACCAACCCGGCAATGGCGATGGTCAGGAACAAACCGAGACGTGTGGTGAACGTCATGGCATCACCTCATTGCAAGATACGAAGTGTTTCTTTCGCGATTACATGTGGTGATGTACGTCAGGCTTTCCAGCCTGACGTTTAATTGCTCGACGTGTTAGGCTAGAAAGCCTGACCTACGACCGAGCAAGCGCATTGGACGGGACGATTCCCATTCAAAATGCGGCTATCATCAACTACGTGGATCACGAATGAAACGTGGGCTGGGCACTTTCCGTGTGTTGGATAGGTGGCCCTTTCAACCCGCCCGGAGAACGCTCCGGACTTGCCGACGAGGTTAGCTGACGGGCTAGGGCTTGAAAGTGCCCCGGTTTTGCGACCTGCGCCCCGGAGAATTGGCGAACCAATCCTCATTTGGGTCCCCCGTATCGATTCCCTGCGGAACCGAATTTGGCTGCTGGGTGTTATCTTATACGAACACGAGGCTAAAGTCAAATCGACTGACGTAACATGATGTGGCTAAAATGTTTAGCCGCTCGACTTGGATATTCGCGAATGTCGTCGAATGGGACAACTCCCGCGCTCGCCCAAAGCGAGCGGCTAAACGAATTTCGATTGTTGGGTAGTTTACGCGCTCTTCTTATCGGGTATCATCGCCTTGCTGTATAGGCTCTCTTCGCGGCGGATAACCGCCTCGGTGACGGTGAACTTGCCCTTCTCCTGAAGTTCGGGCAGTTCGAACATCAGGTCGGTCATCACATCTTCGACGATGCTGCGGAGGCCGCGAGCGCCGGTGTCGCGGTCATGCGCCATCTTCGCGATCAGGCGGAGCGAGCCTTCGGTGAACTCGAGTTCGCAGCCTTCCATGTCGAAGAGCTTGCGAAATTGCCGAGCGAGGGCGTTGCGCGGCTCTGTGAGGATGCGGACGAGCGAATCCTCATCGAGCGGATCGAGCGGGGCGAGGATCGGCATACGTCCGATGAACTCGGGGATCATGCCGAATTGGATCAGGTCGTCGCTGGTAACGTGGCTGAGGATTTCGCCAAGCTCGCGTTCACGATGCTCGGAGCTGGCGCCGAAGCCAATAGTCTTCTTGCCCAGCCGGCGAGCGATGATGTCTTCGAGACCGACGAACGTGCCGCCGCAGATGAAGAGGATGTTCGTCGTGTCGAGTTGGATGTACTGTTGTTCGGGATGTTTACGGCCACCCTGCGGAGGCACGTTGCTGACGGTACCTTCGAGTATTTTGAGGAGGGCCTGCTGGACGCCTTCGCCGGAGACGTCGCGGGTGATGCTGACGTTCTGGGAGGTTTTGGCGATCTTATCGACTTCATCGATATAGACGATGCCTCGCTGGGCGGCTTCGATGTCGAAATCGGCGGCGTGGAGCAGTTTGAGCAGCAGGTTCTCAACGTCTTCGCCAACGTAGCCGGCTTCAGTCAACGTGGTGGCGTCGCCGATGGCGAACGGCACGTCGAGTGTTTTGGCCAGTGTGCGAGCGAGTAGCGTCTTGCCGCTACCCGTCGGACCGATCAGAAGGATGTTGCTCTTATCGACTTCGACATCGCTATGGCCTTCATCGCCAATGCTGAGTCGCTTGTAGTGATTGTGAACCGCGACCGAGAGAATTTTCTTCGCTCGGGTTTGGCCGATGACGTATTGATCGACCTTTTCTTTGATCGAGCGCGGGGATGGGATATTGGTGATCGAATTTTTGTTGATGCCTCGCCGTTTGCGTTCTTGATCGATGATCGATTGGCAAAGCTCGACGCATTCGCCGCAGATGTAGACATCGCCCGGCCCTTCGACCAAGGGGCCGACGTCGCGATAGCTTTTTCGGCAGAAGGAGCAGAAGGCGTTGCGATTGCGGCCTGAACTGCCCGTGGGTGCTGGTTTCCGTCCGCCGCTTCCCGATCCCGAAGTGTTCATGGACATCAAATCTCCTTACGACGACCAGGGGTTGGTCGTTCGTCCGTTGTTGGCATGGGTCCAAGACGATCCGATGCAGAGGGGGAACATTCCGCATGGGCCGGGAAAGCTCGTCGAGACAGGAGGACGGCCTTCGATTGCACTCTATGCCGATTCTACGTGGTGATCGCGCATCGATCAAGGATAAACGTCATAAAAGGGGAACGGAAACAACACACAA
>SIAQ01000058.1 GCA_009697105.1 Gemmataceae bacterium
CGATGCAGAGGGGGAACATTCCGCATGGGCCGGGAAAGCTCGTCGAGACAGGAGGACGGCCTTCGATTGCACTCTATGCCGATTCTACGTGGTGATCGCGCATCGATCAAGGATAAACGTCATAAAAGGGGAACGGAAACAACACACAACTCTCAGCCAGAAGGTTCCGGTGCCTCCGACGCGGGAGGTTGGGCAGGCGGGGAAAACTCCCCGTTTTTTTGGTTGCTGAGTCGTTCACGGATTTGCTCGAATTCAGCGGGGTCAAGAAGCCCCTGGTCCACTATGTTTCGATAGTGTTCCAGCTGCTCAGGGATGGTAAGAGGGGGAGCTTGGGCTTCCACCTCACGCCACTGCTTGACCTGCCAAATCGCCCATGATCCGAGAAACAAAACTCCGAGTAAACCACCTATCGCAATAGCTACGTTCCAATCCCACCGGAAAGATTGGCAGAAAAGGAACACGCTGTCGCCTCGGTTATCGCCCATTCAATCCGCGTAATCGCCACGAGAGAATTTGTGTTGCCTCAGGATGATTGCCTCTTCACCGCCCCGGTTTCCTGTTCCGACCGGGGTCCCTTCGCCCGTGCAGAATATTATAGCGCCGAATTATCGGGAAGAGAATAAATCCGGCGGGAGTTTGAAAAAACTCGCAACACATTTTCATCCTACAGAACGCACGTTGATATTCTTCGCGCGGTTGGACAATATCGACGCGTCCCAATTTCGTTTATCCGCGACGCGCAGCGGAGCGCGAGGTCGTCCCACTCTCGCTCCGCTGCGCGTCGCGGATAAGCGGGGACACCCCTTCGATCAACGTGCGATATCGCTCACCTTGCAGTCGCAACGAATACTCCGCCATCGCAACCGCGCGACACGTGGCTCGCATGTCGACGCCGAACTCGATCGCCCGCAGTGCCGCGTCAATGGCTTCGCTTAGCCCATCGCTTGTCGCTCGCTCGGCAAGCCAACCTGTGACGCCCTGCCTGACGAGTTCCGGCAACCCGCCGATGGGCAAAGCGATCGTCGGCGTGCCGCTGGCCATCACTTCCAACACCGTGTTGGGAAGGTTCTCGACCGGCGCCGGATGCAACAGGGCGTCGGCCGCGGCGTAGGCTAGCGTCTTGGTCCGGTCATCTGCGACGTAGCCCAGCGAATGCACGCGAATCGGGGAATCGGCGACAGGCACGACACCAGAACCCATCGTCAGCAACGTCAGCGGGCAATGCGGCTTGTTCGACCAAAGCTCACGCAGGATGTGGGCACCCTTGCGGCGTTCCCTCAGATCGACGGCCGCCAACAGCAGCACTGGACCATCGGCCGCCAACCCGAGCGCCATTCTCGCCTCGCGTCGCGGAATCTGGTCCGCCGCAGGCACGCCATACGGGATCACGTCGATCCGGTGCTCGGCGAATAACCCGCGCCGCGCTTGCGACGCCAACCAGCGTGAGGGCGTTACGATCGTCAAACGCTGTAGATGTCGTGCATACAGCGTGCGCCTTTCGCGCCAGGCCGGGCCGATTTGCTCCAGCGCGAGACGTGGATACTCGTTGGCCGTCGGACAGGTCGCATCGCAGCCCGCCACGAATCTCTCACAGTCGTAGGCATACGCACATCGGCCTGTAAAACTCCACATATCGTGCAACGTCCACACGACCGGTGCGAACTGCAAGCACGTTTCGACCATCCACGGTCCCCAGCCCCAATCGGCCGCGCCATGCACATTGTTCAACTGGATGACGTCCGGTCGAATTTCGCTGAGGGCCTGTTTCAAACTTCGCTCGGCAAACGCACGCGACGCCGGTCGGGGAAATCGGCTCGGCATGAGCTTGCGCGGCAGTCGCATCAGTTGCATTGCCAGCGGCGACTCGCAAGGTTGCAGGATGTGCCGATGGCCTACGTGCTCGTTCTCATCACCGAAGAATGCGATGCGAGCGATCCGCCAATCCGGCATGCCCAGGCGAAGCGACGCTTCGATGCGACGAGTCGCCACCGCAGCCCCGCCAGCGGTTTCATGATCCGAAACGATGGCGATGGTGGGCGTGCTCACGCTTGCGCCTCCACGTAAATGGAATCGGGCTTGCGAATTCTGCCATCTGCCAACGTGTCGAGGTGATACGATGTCCACCCGTTGATCGCGCTTTCGTTCGCCGACACACAGCGGAAGTTCCCGAAGCCGGCCTGATGCAGCAGCGTCCGCAGTGATACGCGGTCATACATCCAATGATGAATCTCGCCGGATCGGCGGAAACGACCAACTTGAAGGAGAGCGTACTCGTCGCCAAGCAACCAGCGAATGATTCGCTCGTGCCACGATCCGAAGACCCAGCCGCGAAGACGGTCACGCCAGGTTGGCGGTGCGGACTTTCGTTCGACGGATTGCCGCAAAATCGCGCCGTCCTCGCCGAGGCGATACCAGGCAAGTGTGCTGAATGGCTCTTGCCCATTCGCCTGCTTGGCAATCGTTCCGCCGGGCGTTTCGCGCGTGGTTTGGTCGTACAACTCGGTGACCAGCCAACGATGATTGCGCATTGACTCGCGATTGCCATCCCATGCCTCGTGAATCGCTTTGAGATAAAGTTGCACGATAGCCTCGAGGTCGGGAACTGCGATCCGCATTATGCCGCCGGGCGTCAGCACGCGCCGGCATTCGCGAAGAAAGCCCAATGCGCAATCCGCCGGCAGATGTTCCAACAAATGGGAATGATAGACGGTATCAAATGAGCCATCCGCAAAAGGCAACGGCTGGTGCACATCCCACGGCGCAACGGCCGGATCGCACGGATGCAAATCGAGATTCGTCCAGTCCGTATGAAATCGCCGTCCGCAGCCGAGGTTGAGCAAACGCAGTTGTGCGGTTGTGGTAAGCGCCATGGGTTGCCCCGAATCGATCCTGTTTAGCCGCTCGCCTTTGGCGAGCGCGAACGTCGCACTATTGTTCAGATATTCGTATTAGCCGCCAGGGTCGCGCTCGCCAAAGGCGAGCGGCTAAACTACACCGCCCGCGCCAGGACACATGCCCCCGCCTTCTTCACCAGTAAGCGTCCGGTGAAATCGATCGTGCGCAGGTCGGCGTCGATACCGTGGTCGCGGAAGTAGCCATCGACGGCGCGTTTCGCTCCCTGCCAATGGCCATAGTCGTCGATGATGAGGATGCCGCCGTCCGCCAGCCTCGGATAAAGATGCTCCAACTCATGCCGGGTCGAGCCGTGCCAATCGGTATCGAGCCGAAGCAGTGCGATTTGGCCTGGAGCATGGCGTGGGAGCGTGTCCTCGACCTTGCCAAGCACAAAGCACAGCTTCTCCCACGGGTAGCGCGACTGCATCAGCGTTTGTTTGACCTCGTCGAGCGACGCATTTGCGCGGTACAACTCACCCTCGGTCGAATGCAGCCGTAGGAGTTCACGAGCAGATCTACCTTGCCAATCGACATCGAGGTCGGCGGGCTCGGTCATGCCCGCAAAGGTGTCGAAGAGGAACAATTCGCGATTGGTGGCGCCGAGCGATTCCAGCGCCAGCGCCGCCGCCAACATGCTGCCGCCCTTCCAAACACCGCACTCGACAATCGCGCCGGGAATATCGCGGCGTTCAAGATAAGCAATGCTCTGACAAAGCGTGACGACACGCTCGACGCTGGTCATCGTGTACGGCTTGACCTTCCACCAAATTGCCGATTGGCACTCCGCCATCGCGTCGCACCATTCCGGTACGCACGGCGGATACTGCGAATTCAGCGCGACCGTCGGCGAGACCCAACGCTTGGCGTAGCGTAGTAGCGAGGTCAACATGCGAGAGCTCCGTTTCCCGTAAGCCCAGAGGTGAGGTACTTCGATCCCAAGAGTTCGGAGTACCTCACCTCTGGGCTTGCATTTTCATTGCGAGAGGGAAGCGTAGTTGAAATGGGGAGTTTGAGTCAAGATGAGTTCAAAAGCCGCCGTACAAAAAGACACCACCCGCTGTTGCCAGCGGGTAGAGGGGGATTGGGTCATGACTTGTTGGGGGACGGGAGTTATGGCGTGAGAAAGTTCAACCTCGTTGAACCTTCCTGTGTTGATTCATTCGAGAGAAAGTAAAAGCAATCAGCGTGCCAAAGTTCAGGCCACGCTTGTGATTCGCTGTAACAATTTCGTGACAAAGTAGTTGTGGCGTCGAATGGAGTAGACGGCAGATTGGGCTTGTTTTGGTTTTGCAAAATTGTCATCAAGTCGGCACTATCGACATGGAAAAGATTACAACTTCTTTCTACCCGACCACCTGCACCGTCCCGGTGGCACCATCAATTCGCAGGCGTTGGCCGGTCTTGAGTCGGCGATGTACGTCAGCGATACCAGCGACTGCCGGTAGGCCGAATTCGCGCGCGACGATTGCGCCGTGCGATAGCATCCCGCCGGTCTCCATCACCAAACCGCGAGCGTGCACGAACAGCGGAACCCACGCGGGGTCCGTCGAAGGGCACACCAAGATATACGGCTCGTGCGGCATCTCCGCAGCTGACAGGTCGCTCAGCACCCACGCCTGAGCCTCGACGACGCCAACGGACAACGGCACGCCTTGCAACAGGTCCACCGCGCCCACCGCCAAGTCTCGGCCGATCGCGTCCAGGTCGTCGCTATAAATGACCGTCGGCAACGGCAGGCTCAGCGCGATCGCGCGCCGGCTGCGATTCGCCTCGATCTTCTCGAAGTAACCGATTGGCGCCTTACCCTCGGCCAACTTCGTCAATTCTCGCAAATCGTCAAGCGTAAGAAAGAAAATGCCGTCATCGAGCTGGTAGCGCTGATCCAATTCAACCAGCGCTCGGCGAATCTGTTGATAGCCGCGGAGCAGGTGATGCTTCGCCGACTCGCGCAGGCTCATGTAACGTTGTAGACGGCGCAGTTCTGCTTCGACCGCTGGCAGTTGCGTGGGCAGGAGCCGCGCATCATCGGCAAGTTTCCGCCAGGCGTGCTGCCAATTCTCTTCGATCTTGGCGGGGTTATGCGCAGAGGCACTCGGCGCCGGCGCATCGAGCATCGCATCGAGGGCGGTATGGTCCTCGATCCAGCGTGGTTTCGCCAGTTCCATCTCCTGGCTGCCGCGATGACCGAAACGCCGCAAGAACTCGGCACGATCGAGTCGCCCTTCGCGCACCGCGCGGATGCCGGCGGGCAGGTCGGTGTGTTCGTCGGGATACACGCCCATTACCAACTCGCGCAATGCCGCCTGGGCGCGTTGCAGTCCGAGCGCCGCCGACTCTTCAGGCGTGCCATTCGCAGGCCGCAGCCGAGCGGCAAACGCACGTTCGAGATTACCGAGCACCATCGCCGCCAGCGCCGTCGGCTTCAAGCTATGCCTGGCGAAATCGAATAGCGTCAGTGCGATCCACGCATCCATCTTGGCAAGCACGTCTCGGCCCGACAGCTTCGACCAATCCTCGGTTCGCGCTTTGTCAATCTCGGCCAGGTACGGCGGCAGAACGACTTTCTCGAAATCGTCCGCAAACGTTTGGATCAGCCGTTGCTGCTGAATCTGCGACCACCACATGCGGAAGAAAATAATTGGCAGCTTGATGAAGAACGCCAAACCCGCTCGCCGCGGATTGAACGTCGCTTGCGGATAGAGTGCCTTGTTCGGATTTCGTTTCAGCACGTCAAAGCGATGCTCGAACGGCAAATCCCTATACTGCATTCGCGGTTCCCGACTCAGATTGCAATACGGCCTGCCACAAACGAGATCGAACATGCCGATGTCGTCAAGAGCCGGATGGGGATTGAAACCGATGTCGCGATACATCTGCCCGAACCCGCCACGGCCCGACATGAAACGCTTCACGATCGCCCAGGTCATTGGCGTCGGCTCGGGCAGAATCTCGGCGAGGTTGAATCGGCTCCAGACCGTGCCCGTCGGCTCGACGTTCGCTCGCAGCGTGGCGATTTCGTCCAGGCGAACGCGCTCACGTTGGGCCGCGTCGAATATCGGTGTGTCGCTTTCCTTGAAGCGGATCGGTCTTGCTTGCAGCAGGAAATATTGGCCGCGCGAGATCGCCCATTCGATGTCGCACGGCGTGCCGAAAAACGCCTCGACGCGCAGCCCAAGTTGAGCAAGGTCACTCGCCTGCTCGTCGCGGAGCGAGGCATCGTCGCGCCCGCCGGTTTGGCCCGTGCCTTCCTCGACGAACGTTTCGAGCCGTTTGTCTTTGCGCGTAATCACACGTTCCTTGACCGCTAGCGTCGTCTTGTCGAAGACGAAACGATCCGGCGTGACTTTGCCGAGCACGATCGCCTCGCCGAGACCGAACGACGACTCGATGATGATCTCGCCGGCTTGGCTCACCGGATTGGCGGTGAACAGGATGCCGGAGACTTCCGACGGACACATCATCTGCACGGTGACTGCGGTGCCGATCAGCCCGTCGATCTTGTTGTGCTTGCGATAGGTGATGGCGCGTTCGTTCTGCCAGGACTCGAACACGGTATTGATGGCGACGCGCAACATCGTCCACGGGTCGGTCGGGAAGTCGTTGCCGACAGCGGCACGATAACGACTGCGCAACAGATCGCATGCGGTTCGGAGGTGGTCAGCGTCGAGATCCGTGTCGTCGAGGCTTTCGTGTTGCACATTGGCGACGGTATGGGCGAACATGCGAAGGAAGTGCAGATACGCTCGCCAAACACCACGCGGATCGCCGCTGCGCTCGGCGATGGCGACGACGCATTCTGGGTTCAGGCCGACGTTGAGTAACGTGTCCATCATGCCGGGCATCGACTGCGCGGCACCTGAGCGGACGGCGACGAGCAACGGCTGCGCGCCGACGCCGAACGCACGGCCTGCGAGTTTTTCGAGTCTGGCGAAATTCTCTCGCACGGCCGTTTCGAGATCGGTGGGCCACTGCTTGGCGTGCGTGTGATAATAAGCGCAGGCTTCCGTAGAGATGGTGAAACCAGGCGGGACGTTGAGGCCGGCACGCGTCATATCGGCGAGGCTCGCGCCTTTGCCGCCGATGAGGTGCTTGATCTCTCCGTTACCGTCTGCGTTGCCGTTGCCGAAAAAGTAGATCATGAGGTGGAATCGGGTGGGGTGGTTATCAAGCCCGCAGGCGAGCGTAGCGAGCCTGCGCGGGTTCAATCCGCGCAAGCTCACTACGCTTGCCTGCGGGCTTGGAGGTCATTTCACAAGAACCTTGTCTTCGAGGCAATAAAATGTCGGCCGATTGTCGTAGACTTCAATCGCACCGCCGCCAATGCCGCACCCGAAATAGAGCTGACGGCGATAGCCGTCGTCGATGCGCGTCACGACGAGCCGAGGCGAGGTTGATGTCAGGGGGCGTTTTTCTTTCAGGTCGAACTGCCAATTCATCTCGCCATCGTGGGCATTCATGCAGGCGACTCGGCCCCCGGTGGTGACATAGAAAACGCTGAGCGAGCGTTCGCGACCTGCATCGCAGTCGAGGACCGGCGTTGAGACGATCGGCGATTCCAGGAAGTATTTCCAGATCGTCTCGCCCGTCGCTCGGTTGATGCAGTAGGCATGGCCGTCCCTGCAGCCGAAATAGATACGATGCCCATCGACGGCGGGAGAATCGATGATTCCGTTGGGAAACGACTTCGCCCACAGTTCCTTGCCGTCCTTGGCGTTGAAGCACTGCACGGAGCCGCCGGTTTTCTCGGGTTCCTTGACATCGGAGAACACATCGCCGTTACCTGATGCGACGAACACAAGCCCGTCACGGACAACCGGGGCAGGCCAAACCGGATACGGTGCGGTCTTGCGCCATAGTTCGTTGCCCGTGTTGGCGTCGAAACAGAAGAGCGCGGTCTCGCCCTTGTCCTTGGTTTCATTGCGATCCTCGCCAGTGGCGCAGTACAAGCGATCGTCGACGATGACCATGCCGCCGCCAAAACGCAGCAGCCGGCCCTTGTAATCGGCGGGTGGGAAACGCCAGACGACGACGCCCTTGCCCGCTTCGTGGCTTTTCTGCGTATCGAGGCAATAGACACCGTCGTTGCCCGCGCCGATGTAGACTTTGCCATTTGCAACGGTCGGACTCGATTCGGTTTGGCCTTTGGTGGTGAACGACCACAGTTCTTTGCCCTTCTCGGCATCGACGCAGAAGAGTCTGCAGTTCTGATCGTCGTGAAAACCTTCGCCGAAGTAGAGCTTGCCGTCGGCGATGCAGGCCGTCGAGATCATCTGGCGCAGGTCGGCTTTCTTGCCGTAGAACTGCCACTTCTGTAGGCCGGTATGGCGATCGAGACGCACCATCGTGGCACGCTGCGTCGCGTCGGAGTACGACGAGTAGACAGCATCGCCATCGATCAACGGCGAATTCGCGAACATGCCGAACACGTTTTCCGGAGCCGTATAAACCCACTTCTGCTGCACCGCCGAGACCTTGCCCTGAATTGCGCCTGTCTGTTGTTTTCCCGTGACGGCGCCCGAGGCGTCAACGCTGCCCGAGGTGAACAACGGAAAAAACGCGAGATGCCCGCACAACATCGCCGCGGCGATGACGCCTTCGGTTGAGACCGGCGGCGCTGCGAACGGGCCGGGACGGCGTGTCGCCTGCCAAACGCGATGCAGCGTGCCGGCGACGATTGCCAGAGTCATGACGACGGTCAACGTCCAGCCGAGGTCCGACCAGCGGATAGGCTGTGAAAAAATCGCCAGGCCAAGCGTCATCAGTACGCAGCCGCCGCTCATGAAACCGAGCACCGCCAATTCGGTTCGTGCGGGGGCTTCGGGTTCACCGTCGGCGAGCATGTTGAGTTGGCGACGCCACGCCCAATAGGTGCATGCGAAGCTGACGATGCTCATGACGATCCACGCCGCCGAGCGCGTCGTCCACCAGCTATCGCGTGGCAAGTAGCCCGTGCCCAGAACGTGAAGGAGTAACAGGGTGCTGTTGATACTCAAGAGCGTGATGAACGCCATCCATTGCCGAAACAGCACGAACACGCCGCCGAACACGCTGGGAAACAGGATCGCCAGGATCGCCAACGGAGCGCCTAGTCCGATCGTGGGGATCACGGCGAACAGCGGGCCGCCGGTTGGTGTCGCGGCACCGAAGAATCGCTCAATCGGCATCGCCGAACTTTTCGACCGCATGTATTCAGGGCCGAAGCCGGGTTCGACTTTGTCATCAACTTTCGACGGCAGTTTGATCTTGCCCGCGGCGGAATCCTTGAGCAGCTTTCGCAGCTCGGCGGTCGTGCCATTGAACGATTTGCGAAAATACGGTTCCGCCGACAGAAGCTGAAAGACAGCCTTATCCTTCCCAATGGCTGTGCCGTGAAGCTGGAACCAGGTGCCATTGGCGAACGCGAAGGTGATCAGGTTTTCCTCCTTCTGCGTGATGAAAAAAACAATCTCCAGGTCCGGTCCAAAGCGTTTCAGCAACGGCTCGATCTGATTCTTCTTGCGCGATTCCGGATCGGTGACGAGCAGATTGATCGGCAACTCGCGGAACGGCGCCTTGCCTTTGATGTCTTCGATGGCAACGACCATCATCGCCGGCTTTTCGGGGTAGTGCTTGTCCACCTTGCCCACAAGCACGAATGTCGCCGAGCCTTCGATCGCCTTGAGTGGCGTCTTCGCGACGATCACGGCATGTGCGTACTGGCAGCAAAAAAGCAAAATCGCGATAATCGCAATGCGTGCGTGCATGATCCTAAACCTCGAGGTTGAACGTCCCTGGTGTCCGCCTGCGGCTTAGCGCTGGTATGGGCATTCCGAGCGCTAGGCCGCGAGCGGAACGCAACAATTTGGGAAGTTATTCTCGCTATTGTATTTCGTGACCACGCTGTTGACCGAGGCAACCTTGTCAATTTTCTGGCGAAAGCAACCATCGTACGATCGTCCCAATTCCGAGGCACGTCGCAATCCCCGCCAGCATCAGCAGCGCCAGGGCGGCGAAGGAATTGTCGACGGCATTGTGCAGGCGGTCAAACAGCATCTTCGTGAACGCCTCCCAACTGGTGGTTTCGACACGGGCACTGGCGCCGATTTCGCCAACGCACAAAGCGATGGTGGCCATCGTGGCGGCGAATAGCGTGGGCTTGCAGGATGCGAGCACGACATGGCGGAAGGTGCCGATCGCATCGAGTCCGCTCAGCTTCGCTTCTTCAAACCAGGCTTCGGGGATCATGCGCACGACGGGCCAAAGCAGGACCACGGCAATCGGGAACGCGCGAAGACTCTGTGCCCAGACGATCGGCACAGGCGAAGGCTGGCTGTACAGAAGCCAGGTCCATGGGCCATCGGGAAACTGGATGATGAGCTGGATGGCGTTCGCCAACGCAATGCCGACGACTGGACCGGGCAGCACCCAGATCGCCGCCGTAACGCCGAACAGGAGCACACGAAACCATCGGCAGTCGCGCGCCAGCCAACAGCAGATGAGCGCGGCAAACGCGCAGAGAACACCGGCGGCGAGCGACGTCGCCAAGGACTGAATCAGCGGTCGGCCCATCACGTTCGCTTCGCTGCCGAGGTAATGCCAAGCCGACGCCAAGCTCCACCGCGCCGGATGCCCGACAGCGCCGAGTTTCCAAATCAGCCCAAACAACGGGATGACCATTAGGCCAAACGCTATCCACGCAAAGGCACCCGGCAATCCCCAACCGCCGAACGACAAATCGCAAGGCAATCGCGTCGGCGCCGACAACGGCGGCAGCGTCTTTTCTATATACGAAATAACACCTAGCACCACGATCCAGGCAATTATCAGCATCGGCGTGGCCACGACCAGTGCACGTGCCAGCCCTGCCTGATCGTGCTTTGTGAATTGCGTGTGCGCTTCGTCCGCCAAGGTCGCAACCTGGCACATGTCGGTGATCGCGATTTCACCCGCCGATTGCAAGACGACAAATAGCCCCGCGGCGCAAATGCTCGCCCCGGCACGCGGCAGCGTCACGCGAAAAAGCACACGCCACGGACCGACGATCTGCGCGGCTTCTTCCTCCAACTCCGGCTCGATCCACGTCAGGCCGACGCCGACCAACAACACCGCCCAGGGCAACGCCGACAGCGACTGTATCCAGACCGCCGCGGGGAATCCGACGGACAGCGGGCGCTCCAGTGCGAATCGACGCAGATCGAAATCCAGCATTCCCTGCCAGGACGCGATCAAGACAGGCAGCGGTAGAAAAAGCAGAAACGCCAGTAGGGTTGCAAGAAATCGGCGACCGAAAAATGAGGTGCGGAATAGCACGACTGCCAATGCAATTCCCATCGGCAGCGTAATCATCACTGTTCCAAGACACAATCCAAGTGTGTTGGCCGACAGGCGAACGAGACGGTGGAAATCGGCGTTGGTCCAGCCCCATGCCTCGCTGCGACCAATCTCCCAAAACGGCAACGCCAACGGGACAACCGCCACGGCGAAGAGCGCTACCGTTGCCAGGATGCGTAGGCGCATCATCGGTCTGCCAGGGTTGAGATTGCCTGATCCAAGCCTGAGCGCCAGCGAAGTGCTGCGGAGACCCCTGCGCTGGCGCTCAGGCTCGGAAATGATTCGATCCGTTTGGAGATATCGAAACCTTGCCGCGGCAGAGCGACTTTTTCCTTCTCCTTGTCGTCCTTCTTATCCTCTTCCTTTTTCTTTTCTTTTAGCTCCTTCTCTTCCTTCTCCCGTTGTCGGCGAAGCGGCGCATCGTCCGTTTTCATTATCAGCGGCTTCGGCAGTGCACTATGCCGCAGGCACAGGATCTGCCCGTCATTGGCGGCGAAATAGAGGCGATCGTTCCATTCGTTGGCGATTTGGATGTTCCACTCGGCCATATCCATCCGCGCCAGCGTTGTGCCTCGTCGCGCGTCGAGCACGAAAAATCGCCCGACCTGATCGAGGGCGTAGACGTTTTGCCGATTGGCGGCGAGAAACCGTGTCGCCTCGCGGTTCGTCCAGAGTTCCGCTCCGGTCTCACGGCGAAGGCAGCGCAGGCCGACTCGCTCCGGCACCACGAAGACATGATCGTCGTTGACTTCAGGCTTCTGCAGGATAGGCGAACCCGAAAGATGCCGCCAAAACAAGCGACCGGTCTCGGCATGGATTGCATAAACCGAAAAATCGAGCGAGCCGATGTACGCCGTCGGCTCGAACACGAGCTTGTCTTTATGGGCAAAACTGAGGTTGTGGTAACCCGGTGCCGCGAGGACCTTGCCCGTCGTTTTGAATTGGGCTGCGCGGTCCGCCCGTGCGCCTTCGCCGGTGCGCACGAACGAGAACAGCGTACCATCGGTCGTGACGAAGCTGAGCGACGTGTTGCTTACAAATGGCGGGCTGGTAATCAGTTGATCGGGAAAGGCATAGCCCCACGCGAATTCGAGCGGCGGGGAATCGAACGCGATGCGGGAGAGATCGTCCGTTTTCGTCGGCGATTTCTTTTTATCGTAGTCGTCTTTCTTGATTTCCTTGCCGTCCTTCTTGTCCTCGTTCAGGGCGCGTTCCCTTTGCAGTTTGATCGCCTCGAGACGGATTTCATCGTAGAGAAGGTAATTGGGAACCTTGAATGCCTGGATGCGATCGCCCAGGGGCAGATAGACCTCACCCTCCTCGCCGATGAGGGACGCATTCGGCGTAAAGTTTAGCTCGCGGCCGAAGTCGATCAGCTTTTTCACAGGATCATAAGTAAAGACACGCTGTCGTCCGTCTTCGCGGTTGAGGACGTGAAGTGTGTTTTTGCGCGTGACGAAAATCGCCTGACTGTTGAAGCCCGCGGACTGCGGCGGCCACCAGTCTTGGTTGACGTTTACGTTCTTCCAGACCAGGTCGCCGGATTCGGCATCGAATAGATAGACTGCGCCTTTCCAGGTCTGCACAATGATCTGCGGCTTCTGGTCAGGAATGAGCTGGATGCTGAAGATTCCATCGCGTTGCCCATGCACCGCTATCCGTGTCGTCCAGGCAACGCGCAAACTCATGCGATCCAGGGAATCTCGGGGGGGCAGTTTGGGACTCGTGAACACCCGAAGCGGCGCCTGCCCGTGCAGTGTAGCGACCGTCACGATGAACAACGCAAGAACGGCAAGAAGTTTCTTCATCATCCTCGCCTCGGAATAAGTCGCCGACAAAGTCCGCGATTATCGTAGACATCACGCTCCGCGTGATGGGTATGCAAGGAACACGCCAGAATAGCTACGGTGGTCTTCGACGACTGTTGTCATTGGCATTAATATTTAGTCTACCACGCCCGATTCAAAGTCTCCAAGCTCGTATACAGCATGAAAGTCGAATTCATGCAAACAATTCTGATCCGCCGGCCTCACGAACCGTTTAACCCGCCGGACTCTCCTTTTCGGCGTTTTCGTTGTGCCGCGAAAAAGTCGGACAACAGGCCCGAACATTGCTCCGCAAGCACGCCGCTCACGGATTGGG
Source organism: Gemmataceae bacterium (assembly GCA_009697105.1). Classification (GTDB taxonomy): domain Bacteria; phylum Planctomycetota; class Planctomycetia; order Gemmatales; family Gemmataceae; genus SIAQ01. The sequence continues at coordinate 13,348 of SIAQ01000058.1, forward strand.
CGCGGTGGTTGAGCCGAGCGTCATTCGTGATCCGGTACAGCGATTCGCAAGCGCCGGCTTTGGGATCGAGGGCACCATAGACGACCATCGCCAAACGGGCGAGCACGATCGCGCCGGCGCACATGGGACAGGGTTCGAGCGTAACGTAGAGAATGCAGTTCTCCAGCCGCCATGACCCCAGCGCCGCCGCCGCCTGGGTGATGGCAATCATCTCCGCGTGCCCCGTCGGATCGTTCAGTGTTTCGCGCTGGTTGTGAGCGCGGGCGATAACGCCCTTTTCGCGCGACACGATCACGCAGCCGATCGGCACCTCGTCCTCATCGGCCGCGATGCGGGCCTCGTCTATCGCCATCTTCATATGCGCAACGTGGAACGGATGGCGCGGATCGGAGAGCGGAAAATCGAATGGCGTCACGAACATAGGGGCCTCTCCAAGGAGCAGTCCATCGAATTCCGACCGAATCGGCTCTCGCGGGCCTTCAGATATGTTATAATCTGGAAGGTAATTATTGATGACAAACGGCACCATCGCATGCATTGGCTTGATATCGTCATTCTTGTGGCATTAGGAATCGGCGCCGCCATGGGATTCTGCACCGGGTTGCTCTGGCAAGTCGCGCGCGTAGTTTGCCTGGGCGCATCGCTCTATATGGCGATTCTGTGCAGCGGCAATGTGAGCGATTGGCTATCTGAGCAATGGCGCAACGTCAATCCTCCCATCTTCCGCATCGTTGCGCTTATCGGCGTCTTCCTTGTGGTGTATCTCGTTCTCTACCTGATTACCCATCTCTTGTACAAAATAATTAAGGCCACCGAACTCGAAACCGTTGACCGACTACTCGGCGCCGTGCTCGGTGTCGCCAAGATGGCGGCGGTGGCGTCGTGCATTTGTGCCCTAATGGCGGCGCTGGCGTTGCCGATCTTTCAGGGATGGTTTGAAAACGCCGTGCTGGCGCCGTACTTCGCCAAGGGAACGCAGACAGCCTACGGATGGATACCGCAAGAATACCGCGACCGCGCCGACGAAGCGGTGTTGCAGGTGCGCGATCAACTTCAGAAAAAGGCCCTTGATGCCGCTGTCGATGCGATGAAGGGGAAGAAGGAACCATAAGGACGCGCCCGACAACGGTACGAGCCGGAAGCGTAAGCGACGGATTTCGCCAGTCCGTCGCTTACGCCTCCGACTCGTAAATCGACTTTCCGAACGCGCAAGACTTGCGGACCTGTTTCATTTCGCAGATAATAGCGCCATGAATCTTGCATCCCAATTCACAATCGGTATCGGTTTCGCATTCGCTTTCCTGGCGGCCTTCGGGCTTGCCCAGCCGGAAGTGCTGAGGCCGGACGACGCGTTTTTCGCGGACAAGATCGCACCGCTGCTCAAGAAGCATTGTCACTCGTGCCACAATCCCGAACGTACACGCGGCGGCCTCGACCTGTCCACACGCGATACGACGCTCATCGGCGGCGACAAAGGCCCAGCCATCATCGCCGGCGATTCCTCCAAAAGCCTGCTATTCCACATGATTCGTGGTCCGCAGCCGAAGATGCCACAGAAAGGCATACCCCTCACCGCCAACGAGATCGCGCTGTTCGCTCGCTGGATCGACGGCGGCGCGGCGTGGCCCAAAGGCTTGGCGCTCGCCGACAACGCCAACAAGAAAACCGCCGAGTTTTGGTGGTCGTTCCAGCCCATCGCCAAACCAACGCCGCCGACGGTGAAAGACAAGGCGTGGGAAAAGAACGAGATCGATGCGTTCATCCTGGCCACACTCGAAGCGAAGGGATTGAGGCCGACGCGCGAGGCCGACGCCGTCACGTTGATCCGCCGCATGACGTTCGACCTGCACGGCCTACCGCCGACGCCGAACGAGGTGGACGAGTTCGTCAAAGCATGGGATGCTGCAGGCGCTAAACGGGAAGCGGTGCTGGCCCAACTTGTCGATCGCCTGTTAGCGTCGCCGCGCTATGGCGAGCGCTGGGCTCGGCTCTGGCTTGACCTTGTCCACTATGCCGATACGCATGGGTACGACAAGGACAAACGGCGATTGTGGGCCTGGCTGTTCCGCGACTGGGTCATCCGCGCGTTCAACACCGACATGCCGTACCGTCGATTCATTCGCAACCAGATCGCGGGCGATGTGTTATTTCCGGGCGATCCCGACGGTATCATCGCGACGGGTTTCGTCGTGGCCGGCCCATGGGATTTCGTCGGCCAGGTCGAGTTGCGCGAGGGCACGGTGGACAAGGAAAAGACGCGCGTCCTCGACCGCGACGACATGGTGGCCAACACGCTCTCGACATTTTGCAGCATGACAGCCCATTGCGCTCGCTGCCACGATCATAAGTTCGATCCGATCTCGACGAAGGAATACTACCAGCTCCAAGCCGTCTTCGCCGGCGTCGAGCGCGGCGATCGCGCCGTGGCGTCGAAGGAGACGCACGCGCTCAAGGCGGACCTGGAGAAACAACGCGCTGCCACACTGGCAAAACACGGCACCCTCTCGAAAAAAATCGCTGACCTGCAATCACCGGAGCTTACTAAACTCGAACAGCGCGTCGCGGACCTGCGCAAACAGGAGGCCCTGCTCCCGATCACCCACTCCAAGACGAATAGCCCAAGCAACGGCTATCACAGCGGCATCGCCAAAACCCCCGATGTCGTCAAGTGGGTGCAGGTGGACCTCGGCAGGCCGACCGACATCACCGCCATACGCCTTCTTCCGGCACGACCCACCGACTTCCCCGATTCGCCCGGATTTGGCTTTCCGCTGCGCTACAAGATCACGCTCAGCAGCGACGAGGCTTTCGCGAAGGCCGAGACCCTTATCGATCAATCGCTCTCTGATGTGTCGAATCCCGGCGATCAACCGGTCACCTTCGCCGTCGGCAAACAAGCACGCTTCGTTCGGGTCACCGCGAGCAAACTCTGGACGCGCACCAACGACTTCATCTTCGCACTCAGCGAGATGCAGGTCTATGGCAGCGACAGCAAGAACCTTGCGCTCGGAGCCAAAGTCACGGCGCTCGATTCGATCGAGGCCGGGCGATGGAGCACACGATTCCTGGTGGACGATCACACTAGCCGTGGCCGTTTGCTCGGCGGCGCTGCTATTGCGCCGCGGCTGGCGTTGGAGTTGGAGCTGCACCGCGCCAACACAGAGCGGCAGCGAATCCTTGGCATGCTGATCGATGCCGACACACGCGGCGAATTGGCACACCTCGCCAAGCAACTCGACATCGTCACCGCCCAGCTGGCGACGCTCAAGGACTCGATGAAGGTCTACGCCGTCATGCCGATCGCGCCGCGGCCGATCCACGTCCTCGCTCGCGGCGATGTCGAGCGCAAAGGCGATCTGGTCCAGCCCGGCGCGTTACGGCTGCTCAAAGGCCTGGACCGGCATTTCACGGCGAGCCGAGAGCAAAAGCGACCGGAGGGCAAAGGCGCAAATCGCGCCGCCCTCGCCGACTGGATCACCGACGATGCCAATGTGTTGACTTGGCGAAGCATCGTCAATCGCGTTTGGCAGTATCATTTTGGCAAAGGCATCGTCGATACGCCGAGCGATTTTGGCCGCAATGGCAGCCGACCAAGCCATCCCGAACTGCTCGATTGGCTGGCGCGCGAGTTCCGCGATGCCGATTCGTTCAAGAAACTGCACCGCAAGATCATGCTCAGCGCGACCTATCGGCAAGCCTCGACGCACGACGCCGAGAATGCCAAGAAAGACGCCGACAATCGTTACCTTTGGCGCATGAACCGCCAACGGCTCGATGCCGAATCGATTCGCGACAGTGTACTGGCGGTGAGCGGCAAAATGGACTACACGATGTATGGCCCGGGATATGAGCTGTTTCGGTTCAAGGACGATCATTCGCCGGTCTACGATCATCTCGACGTGAACTTCATCAATCGGCCCGAATCGCAGCGGCGTACGGTCTACCGCTTCGTGGTGCGCAGCGTGCCGAACCCGTTTCTGGAGGCACTCGATTGTGCCGATCCGAATATCAACGTGCCCGTTCGCAACTCGACGATGACGGCCTTGCAAGCGCTCACGCTGTTGAACAATCCGTTCATGGTGAGACAAGCCGAGTTCTTTGCCGAGCGCGTGAAGGCGGATGCAAAAACGACAGCCGCTCAGTTGGAGACAGCGTACGGCCTAGCGTTCGGTCGAATACCGACCGCGCTAGAGCGAACGGCAATGACGGCGTACGTCGAACGCCACGGTTTGGCGAACGCATGTCGCCTGCTGTTCAACGCAAATGAGTTTGTTTTTGTCGATTGATGGCTACGGTAATGGCCGGCTATAGCTCTAGTTAGGGCTTAAAAACGTACGGCCAAAGGAACCAACCACCGACACCCACGGCTACCAGGATAATGAGTATAAAGAAAATACCGAAAATGGTTCCACCCATGCCTCCGGACGCCTTGCTATTCTCACCCAATTTGCGTTGCTCGGCGTCTTCATCCGCCAGTTGCTGATAGCGATTTTTTGTTTTGGAATTCGCTTTTTTGGTGGTCTTGAGGTTCAAAAACGCCTGCATGAATTCGCCGAAGGTCGCCGCGTGACGGTAACCACCGGTTTGGGTTTTGCTAACTTCCGATTTTTTTTTGATGCTGCCGCCTTTTATCAGCATTTTCACTTGATCGGTTGTCACCTTCTTGTTGACAATCTCCCCCGTCGGTAAGACCATGTTCCAATACCAAACGTCCTTCTCGACATCTTCCTGCTGGTCCCGGATCGAAGTCTTGCCGACTAGATTGGTCGGCGCCGTCGTTGTCGAGAATAGCTTGGCCGGACCCGAGGTCAGCGCATTTTTCACGGTAGGCTTCTTGTTGTCGACGGTCGTTGGCAGATCGGCGCCTAAAAAGCTTAGCGTCTCGTTGTGCAATCCGAGCGGCGCGAGTTGGTTGATGACCTCTTCGCATGACGCGAAACGCAACTTGGGATCCTTGGACATCATCTTGTCGACGATGAGATCGACCCTGGACGGCACCTCATTGTTGTACTTGCGGATCGAATCGAATTTGCCTTTCTCCTTGGCCGAGATGAGTTCGATAAACGTCGTTCCCTGAAACGGCGTTTGGCCAGTGAGAAACACATAGAACATCACGCCCAGGGCGTAGATGTCGACTCGGGCGTCAACGTGTTTCACGTCGCGCGCTTGTTCCGGCGCCATATAGATTGGCGTGCCCGCGCCGGCACCGGTTTTCGTAAGCGATAGGTCTTCGGTATCTTTCGCCAGGCCAAGGTCAGCCACCTTGATGACCCCGTCCTTGGTGATGAGCAAGTTATCCGGTTTGATATCGCGATGGATCAGGCCTTGCTCGTGAGCGTGCTGTAACCCCTCGGCTGTCTTCAGGATAATGTGAAAAGCATCACCGATGCTGAATTTCCCAAGCTTCTTCAGCCAACTCTCGACGCTACCGCCTTCGACGAAATCCATGACAATGTAGTAATAGCCTTTTTCGTTGTTGTACTCATGGCAACCAAGAATATTAGGATGGTTGAGTTTTTTCATGACGTCCGCTTCGCGTTTGAAGCGTGCAACGTAGGATTCTTTGGCGGCTAATTCTTTGGCGAGAACCTTGATGGCGACGATCGGGCCATTGTCTTTTTGGCCTTTGTAGACCGCCCCCATACCGCCCTGGCCGATTTTCTTGAGAAGCTTGTAGGCTCCGAGCATCGACGCCGCTTTCGCAGCGCCCGCCGGCTTGACGAGGGCACCTTCCACCGTGTCGATCGGCTTATTCGTCACAATGGTTTGTTTGAGTGGATTCGGCATTTTCATCGCGACCGTGTCAATAGCTACCAGCTTGGTGTTCGTGGTGGAAGCAGGTACTTTGCGAACCGGCTCCGGCTTGCTTGCGGGGGCTGGCTCCATCATAGTGACGTTCGCCAGTTCTGTCGGAACGTTCTGTGGTTTTTTTCCATGTCCGCTTCGGAAGAACAAATAACAATATCGTCTATCTCGCCAAGCGGCAAATCTCCGCGTGGAGAGGAAAACACCGCCGGCGATAACTTGAAATCAATCAGTAGTATTATGGCAATTCCCTTCTGCCAATGCAACCAAATATCGGAAAAAATTGTCACGTAAAACCGCAGAAGCGCCCGCACCCTTCCTATCGACAGACTTTTCGCATTCCGCTTAACTGGACAGCGCCACTTTTTTACGAACCATGATTCTGTCAGCGGTCTGCAAGGCCGTTTCTGTCAGCCCAGGCCTAAGAAAAAACATGCACACCAAGGCCCTCGTCTTCAATAATGTGGCGATGTCCAATTAAACAAGCGTACTCCAATAGTTGACGCCACCGACAAAACTGAATTTCCGAGGCTGAAGCGTAAGCGAGGCAGCCTGAATGCCTCGCTTACGCTTCAGCCTCGGACGAAAATCTGGCTTTAGTCGGGCGAGTCAAAGTTAACACGCAGAACAAGCCGCGGCAGACGCTGTGCAATGCGCTCACAGATTAGTGACAGAAGCGTCAACTCCAGCTGGAAACAATGAAACCGCAAACGGGCTAATCGGTTCCGTTTCACGCGGGTAGATCTGCCATCGGCTAATTCGTCGATCGGGCCCAACGTGAGGATGAATAAACAGGGGACCATCCGTAATCCACAAATTACTTTTTCCGCTTCCAACTTAGCGCTCGGATTATCCCGCGTGAACGCCAAGCGCAAGCGGAAAACCTCTCGCATATTACTACAATTGACCCCACCAGTGTGACCCACCTAATTCGGCATCGCGCAATCTTGCAAATGCCGCCATTATCAGTTCCGGAGAAATGCACATGCGGATCGTTCGTTTTCTCGACGCAGCAAACCAAACTCACCACGGCTCACAACACGCTGACGGCAGCATCACGCGCATCGACGGGAATCTTTATGGCACCTTCAACGACAGCGGCGTGAAAGTTACAGCGACCAAGATTCTCGCGCCGATCGTTCCTAGCAATCTTCTCTGCATCGGCCTCAACTATCGCCGACACGCCGAGGAAGGCAAAAACGCAATCCCGCAGCATCCCGTATTGTTCATCAAGAACAATGCCGCGGTGCAAAACCCGGGCGATCCGATTGTGCTGCCCCGCGTTTTGCGCAGCGACAAGGTTGACTACGAATGCGAACTCGCCGTCATCATCGGCAAGCCGTGTAAGAACGTCAAAAAAGCGGATGCCCTCAAATACGTCCTCGGCTATGCCTGCGCCAACGATGTCAGCGCTCGCGATTGGCAGCTCGAATGGGGCGGCGGTCAATGGTGCCGAGGCAAGTCGTTCGACACCTTCTGCCCGCTTGGCCCATGCCTCGTCACCACTGATGACATCCCCAATCCGAACGCGCTGACCATCAAGACAACGCTCAACGGCCAGGTGATGCAGGACTGGAACACGAACGACATGATCTTCGACGTTTCGACGCTCATCGAATTCCTCAGCGGCAGCGTGACGCTCCTGCCCGGAACCGTCATCCTCACGGGCACGCCGCACGGCGTCGGCGCCGCCCGCAAACCGCAGGTGTTCCTGAAGGCTGGCGATACCGTTACCATCGAAATCGAAAAGATCGGGGCGCTGACGAACCCGGTGATTGAGGAGTGAGGGGTGAGTAGCTATACCTTTGACGGGTGAGTTTGACGCTTTTCCGAACCGCGACCGTAAGGGAGCGGCCGACAGGATACCGTGCGGATGATGTCGGCCGCTCCCTTACGGTCGCGGCTCGGAAATGTTTGATCGGTTCCGAAAGTTGCCAATTTCTATCGTGCGAAATTTACGGTCGAATCACCCCTGAATAATGACCTGCGAGACCCATCGTGAAATCGAAAAAACGGCTCTTGTGGTTGGCGATTCCCTTGTGCGGATTCGCGCTGTTCTTCGTTGGCCGCCCCAATAAAGCGTTGCACGGCGGCGGGCCGGCGAAGGTTGGCGATGTGGGCGAGGCCTACGTCAAAAACATTCAGCCGATCCTGAAGAAGTATTGCCTGGAGTGCCATTCGAAGAAAGCACACAAAGGCGATCTCGATCTGGAACGCTTCGATTCGCTGGCCACGATTCGCAAGGACCTGAAGCCCTGGCAGCATATGATCGAGCAAGTCGAGGTCGGCGAGATGCCGCCCAAGGGCAAGCCGCAACTGACTGCCGACGAACGCAAGCAATTGCTGAGTTGGGTGCGCGGCATGCTGGATACGGAAGCGCGAGCGCGGGTTGGTGATCCGGGGCATGTGCCGTTGCGCCGGCTGAGTAATGCCGAGTACGATAGCACGATCCGCGACTTGACCGGCGTGGACCTGAAGCCGACGCGCGAGTTTCCCGCCGACGGTGCCGCCGGCGAAGGATTCACGAACGCCGCCGAGGCGCTGTCGGACATTACGCCGACGCTGTTCACACGCTATCTCGACGCGGCCAAGACGATCGCCGATCATGCCGTGCTCTTGCCCGATGGCTTTCGCTTCAGTCCTGGCAAAACGCGCCGCGACTGGACTGATGAAAGCACTGCTCGCCTACGCAAGTTTTACGCGGGCTATTCCGGCGATGGCCGATTAGTGTTTCAACCCTATCTGTCGGCAACGGTTCGGCATCGCGATGCGCTGACCACCGGAAAGACCACGCTGGCTGAGGTCGCCGAGAAAGAAAAACTCAATGCGAAGTATCTCGATGTACTCTGGCAGACGCTGACGGACAAGACGCCGTCGGACCCGCTTGACCGCATTCGTTCCCGCTGGCGCGAAACGACCGAGAAGGATGTCGCAGCGCTCGCCAGCGAGATCACCGAATTGCAGAAGGCCCTGTGGAAGTTCGTGCCGATCGGCAGCTACCGCTACGGCGCGACGACTCGGCAAGTCGCCAGCGATCCCGCCGTAAGCGATGTGCATCCGATCAAGTTTTCCGTGAAGCCAGCGCCTTGGCAAATCGAAGTCGTGCTGTATCTCGCCGCCAGCGATCTCACCCCGGCTGCGAAAGGCTCCCGCGTCGTTTGGCAGCGGCCACGCTTCGAGGCACCGGGCAAAACGCCTTTGTTGCTGAAAAACTATCCGCAGTATGGCAGCGCCTTTGAAGTCGATCACACTGCGGTTTTTTCCGACACTACAAAGTACCTCGCGGCCGCTCTGGAATTCGCTCAAGACAAGACGCAAAAGCTCGACGCGATTGCCCAAAAGAACAAGCTCGATCCGACGTTACTTATACGCTGGGTGACCGTGTTGGCGCTTGAGCCCGCCAAGAAGGAAACCGCCGAGCCGCCGCTGGCTATACCGGCGGTCGCCGTCAATTTGCTCGATAAGAAGACGCCCAAGAACGAGACGTTTCCGGCGATCAGCGGCTGGTGTCGCACCGGCGTCGAACTGCCTATCCTCGTCTCGAATGCGTCCGACACCTTGCTAAAGATCCCGGGCACGGCTCGCCCACGCAAAGTCATCGTTCACCCCACGCCCACGGAGTTCGTCGGCGCTTCCTGGAAAAGCCCGGTGAAGGCGAAGGTAACTGTCGCTGCCCGCATCGAGCACGCTCATCCAACCTGCGGCAACGGCATCGCGTGGTGGCTTGAGCATCGGCGTGGCATCAAGGCTGCGATCCTCGGCCAAGGCGAGCTCGCTCTGGGCGACGGCATATCCACGGGAGATACGGTTGCCGTGGAGATTGGCGATCAGGTCCTGCTCGCAATCGATGCTCGTGACGGCAATCACTCATGCGACCTTACCGAAATTACGCTCACGATCACCGAGCCTGGCAAGGACGGGCGCGTTTGGGACCTCGCCGCCGATGTCGCCAATACGATCCAATCCGGCAACCCGCACGCTGACAAACATGGCAACAAAGACACCTGGAGTTTCGTGCGTGGACCGACGAAAGCCACAGGTAATACGCCAGGCAAAACGGGCATCGCGGCAATCCCCGCAAACTCATTGCTCGGCCAATGGCGCGCCGCCGCCATCGATCCCGCCCGCCGCGAGGATGCCGATGCGCTCGCCGATCAGATCCAAAAGCTATTGACCCGCGCTCGGCCTACAAAGCCGAACGATCCCGATCGCGCCGTTTTCGACAACCTCGTCGCCGGCGACGGCGTTCTGCTGAAGGGACTAGACCTCGCGAAATTCGCCAAGCCTCGACCAGCCAGTTTGACCTTTGGCCTGCCCAAAGATCGCTTCGACGATGCCAACCTCATCGCGTCAGCCGATTCAGTCATCGAAGTCCGCCTGCCCGCCGCGCTATTTCGTGATCGCGAGTTCGTCGTCGAAGGCAAGCTCGACGGCGCTCCTGGCGATCGCGCAGTCGTCTTCGATGTGGCGACGACGCCGCCAGGCAAAGACGTTCGCTGGAATGGAAAAGGGGCGATCGTCGCTTCATCGAAATCGCCCGCGTACAAACAGATGTTGGCCGGCCTCGACGACTTCCGCCGCACCTTCCCGTGGCACCTCTGCTTTCCCAATGTCGTTCCCACCGATGAAGTGGTGAGTCTGAAGATGTTCCACCGCGAGGACGAACCGCTCGATCGGCTCTTCCTCGACGCCAAAGCGAAACGCGAAATCGATCACCTTTGGGCCGAGCATCGCTTCATCAGTCGGCAACCGGTCGCGGAGAACGATTACCTACCGCAGTTCATTGGCTATGTCACGCAAGATCAGCCGAAGATGTTGCTGGACTATTTTGAAAGCCAACGGCCCGTCTTCAAGAAGCGTGCCGACGAACTGGTCAAAGATTCGCTCACCGCCGAGCCTACCCATTTGGCTGCTCTCGCCGATTTCGCCACGCGGGCTTACCGCCGGCCCTTGCAAGAGAAAGAGAAGGCCGAACTGCTCGATCTTTATCAGAAGATGCGCAAGAAAGGCGCGTCGCACGATGAATCGATTCGTGGCGTGTTGACGCGCGTGCTCGTCGCGCCGGCGTTTTTGTTCCGTATCGAGAAAGCTCCGCCTGGTAAGCAAGCCGGGCCGATCGACGACTGGGAACTTGCCAGTCGGCTCAGCTATTTCCTCTGGTCGTCGGCGCCCGACGACGAATTGCGCCAACTCGCGGCAACGGGAAAGTTGCGCGACCCGAAGATGCTCGCCGAACAGTCGCAACGCATGCTCAAGGACCAACGCCTTCGTTCCTTGGCGATCGAGTTCGGCACACAGTGGATCCACGTGCGCGGCTTCGACGCTCTTAAAGAGAAAAACGAGAAACTATTTCCGACATTCAACCCAACGCTGCGAAGCGCGATCTATGAAGAATCGATCCTGTTCTTCCAGGACCTCTTCCAGAGTGATCGCGCGGTCACGCAGATTCTCGATGCCGATTATGCGTTTCTCAACGAAGCTTTGGCAAAACACTATGGCATTCCCGGTGTAAATGGGCCACTATGGAGGCGGGTCGAGGGCGTGCGCAAATTCGGTCGCGGCGGCGTTCTCGGATTGGCGAGCGTGCATGCCAAGCAATCGGGTGCTTCGCGCACAAGTCCAGTGCTGCGGGGCAACTGGGTTGTCGAAACGCTGCTCGGCGAAAAGCTGCCTCGCCCGCCCGCCAATGTGCCGGCCATCCCCGATGAAGAAGGCGGCGCCGACAAGCGCACCACCCGCCAGCAGGTCGAGAAGCATGTGTCCGATCCGTCGTGTGCCGCCTGTCATGTGCGCATCGATCCGTTCGGTTTCGCGTTCGAGAACTTCGACGCCATTGGCCGATTTCGCGTCAAAGAAGTCAGCGGCCAGCCCGTCGATACCAAGGCGAAGCTCCGCGACGGCACGGAGTTCGACGGAATCGATGGGTTGCGCACGCACCTGTTGATGAAGAAGAAGGATGTAATCGTGCGCCTGTTCTGCCAGCGCCTGCTCGGCTATGCCCTGGGCCGCGCGACGACGCTGTCGGATACGTCGCTGATCGACGAGATGGTGGCGGAGTTGAACAAAAACGAAGGCCGGTTATCGGCGGCGGTTCAGACGATCGTACGCAGCCCGCAGTTTCGCCTGGTGCGCGGGAGCGAGTTTGCGGAGTAGATTGCGGCCAACGAGGATTCTGGTAGAATGGAGTCGGAATGGACTTCCCAGAGTCGATGAGGAGGCTCCTATGATCGGCCAAACGAAACTGTCGACGATTCGTGAGGAACTTCGTGAGGCCTTTGCCGCAGAGGGGGTCAATCCGTTGATCGAGCTTGACCTCAAGATTCGCAGTTTGAAAAAGTCAAAATCGACATCGATCAAGGAACTGGAGACGCTTGAGACGTTCCGCGCGGCACTGGCGCAGATCGTCGAAGAACCGGCGACGCCATCCCGATCCAAGCGTGCACGAACAACAAAGAAGGCTGTCTGATCAGGCACATGGCGGTTGCTGATCGACGAGATGGAAGCGGAACTAGATCGCCACGAAGGTCGGCTATCGGGCGGTTCAGATTATCGTACGGGCGAAACGGGTGTCCCTGAAATGCTTACTCAGGAGATCGAGTGGATGACGGATCGCAGTCCCGAGGATGTTCGTGCCGCCCGCGAGCGGATTCTTGGAACCTCTCCCCCTGCGAGAGAAATTCCTGAAGGTAAGACCATCGTTGACATGGTGGTAGGAAAGTGGCCAGGGACGGAGACGAACGCGGAAATCCAGGAAGCCCTTGACCGGATATCGTAAAATCCGAACGGCTCCTGCACTGTTTTCTGGACAAGAACATCCTCCCACACCTGGTCCGATGTTGCTGGGCAGCGCGTGCGCAAGAGGCGACGAGATGCAAAAAGTATTTTCGCATTGGGAATCCTGGTCGAAACGGTCGACTCTTGCCGGTCTCTCCTATCCTGGTGTCTATGCCCTCGTCATTTCGCCTACGAATATTTCGGCGACAGCGTTCTCATGGCGTCATGAGATTGTCTACGTTGGAATGACAAACGCAAAGGGTGGTCTTAAGGCTCGCCTGCGGCAATTTGACAACACCATTCAAGGACGAGACGGTCACGGCGGCGCCCATCGTTTCCGATATAAGCACGCCGATTACGACAAGCTGAAGTCACAACTTTACGTTTCAGTGTGTTCGTGGGACTGTGATGTGACATCGAACAATCCAGCAGACCTACGAATCATGGGAGAAGTGGCAAAGTACGAATATGAATGCTTTGCTCTTTTCGTGGAAGCCTTCGGTGTACTCCCAGAGTTTAACGACAAAAAGATCTCCCCGAAAAAATGAGATTCGCGGTCCGGTGTAGGTAACTCGATGAAACCTCGACGAGGAACTCTACAAACCCGTGCGGTCCTTCATAGTTTCGGCGTCTCCATGGCCTTGCCTTGGCTGGAGTCACTGCCGACTGATAAACCACTGCCGCCACGGGATGGGCCCGCCGCGTTATTTTCTGTAGGGCTACGTCTCGTCTCTGGAGTTGGCCATGCCGTTACTGGATCACTTTCACCCGCCGCTCAGCCGAACCCACCCGTGGCGAGCATTCCACGGCGCCTGGGCAGCGGCCATGGCGCGGTTGCTCAACGCCGGCGTGCTTCCGCCTGGATATTACGCCGTTCCCTTCCTCGATCGCGATGGTCCTGTCGAAGTCGATGTGGCAGCGTTGCAAGGGTTCGAGCCTGTTGAGTCCGTGACGGAGCCGTTCGCTGCCAAGCCGTGGGCTCCGCCGACTCCTGGACTGGCGGTTGCGGTCGAGTGGCCGAGCCTCGACGATGTGCGTGTGGAAGTGTTTGCCGACGACGGCGATCCGCAGTTGGCGGCGGCGGTCGAACTCGTCAGCCCGCGAAACAAGGATCGTGCCCAGGCTCGCGAGGCATTCACGGCAAAGTGCGCCGACTATCTGCGTCGTGGTTGTGGTCTGGTCGTGGTGGACGTGGTTACGACGCGACGGGCAAACCTCCACACCGATCTTCTAGCCACGCTCGGGGCCGAACTCACAAGCGAGGTATCGGGATCGTTGTCGGTCATCTCCTATCGGTCGATTGGCCGGGAAGAGGCGGGACAACTCTTGGCCTGGCCGGCGGCGCTGGAAGTCGGCCAACCGCTCCCAACAGTGCCTTTGTGGCTCGGAGCGGACCTGGCAGTGCCGTTAGACTTGGAGGCCAGCCATGCGGCAGCCTGCGCGGATCTGCGCATTCGGCAAGCCGGTTAGCGGCCACCTGTATTATTCGTTTAGCGCCCGCATGGCGTCACTTGGAGGCCAGCCATGCGGCAGCCTGCGCGGATCTGCGCATTCGGCAAGCCGGTTAGCGGCCACCTGTATTATTCGTTTAGCGCCCGCATGGCGTCACGCGGTCGCTCTGTATTCGTTTAGCGCCCGCATGGGGTCACGTGGGCGCTAAACGAATAAGGGAGAATCATCATGCGCCTGCGATTTGGTACTACGATCGTCGTCATTTTCCTGTCGCCCTTCGCGGCACTCCACGCCCAAGACAAAGCGCCCGCCGCTCCCAAGGAATTCGCCTTCGTGCTCTCGAACGGCTACGGCGAAGGCGATCACTTCTCGAACGATCCCAAGGTTTTCGAGAACCTGCTCATCAACATGCGCAAGTCGGGCTTCAATGCCATTCACTGCATCTACCGCGACTGGCGTGTGGAACTGTGCCGCAAGCATGACGTCAAAATGATGATCGATGTCCTCGCCTGGAAGGAAGGCGGCGGCACGGATATTCGCAAGCCCGACCAGCGCGAAGTGGTGAAGAAAATCTGCCAAAAGGTCCGCGGCGACGCCGCCGTCTGGGGCTACAACCTCTGGAACGAAAAGCTCCAGGATTTCGGCAACCCCGACGGCATGAATATCGACGCTTACATCACCATGCTCAAGGAATGGGACCCGACGCATCCGGTCTGGATGGGCACCCGCACCGTCTCCTATGCCAACTCGCCCAAGGCCAAACCCGGCATTCACGGCTACTACGATTACGCCTGGCAGCGCGGGTTCCTTTGGCACTTCGCCGACCTGCAGTGGTACTTCAAATATGTGCCAAGCCAGGACGGCTACATCGGCCGTTGGGACCAAGGGAGCAACTACAACTGGAATTCGTATTCGCTGAACACCTCGATCGCCTTCGGCAACAAGGTCGTGATCTGGTTCATCGGCGGACCCTTCGACAAGGCAGGCAACATCGATCCGAAGCACCGTTTCCATCATCTGATCAAGATCGGCCAGGAAACGCAGAAGCTCTACCCGGAACTCGGCAAGCTCGGCCGACCTACGGACGTGTTCTCGACGCCAACAACGAAAACGCACGACAACAAAGATCGCGGCAAAGACAAGGATGCCGATGGCGGCGTGCCCTGGCGACTGTCGGCGTTTCCGAAGGATTACTGGTTTACGATCCACGCCGGCGAAGTGCTCGCCGGCTTCTTCCGCTATCCGTCGGGCGAGGACGCGGTCTGCATCGCCAATCACAATGCGTTCGTCAAGCAAGACATGGTGGTCGGTGCCAAGGGCCGCGTCGAGATATTCGATCGCCAGACCGGCGAATGGCGAGCATTGAAACGTGAACAAAACCGCTACGCGTTTGAAATACGCCCCGGCGGCGGGGAGCTTTTGCGCGTGAGTCGGCGCTGACGATGGTTCGCCGTCGGCAGTTTTGCCTGGCACGATGAGGGATTGAGGAGTGACAAAATCGTGGTATGCTGATATTGTGCACATTCCAAAGATGCTGGTCATGAGAGGAATCATTCGTGAAGATTCATTGGCAAGATTTTATTGAAGAACGTAAAGGCGTGATGGCCGGTAAGCCTACCTTCAAGGGAACCCGTCTGACGGTTGAATTCGTTCTGAATCAGCTTGGTACGGGGATGAGCCGCGACGATTTGCTTGATCAGTATCCAACGCTCAAACCTGAACATCTGCGAGCGGCGATGCTTTACGCGGCCGATGTGGTTGGAATGGATCAAGCGATTTATCAATGAGCAGGCAGGCGAGCTTCATGCGGATTCTCGTGGACGAAAACGTGCCGCGCGATACTGTCGTCTGGTTGCGAACGACCGGGCATGACGTTCTTCTTGCGTCCGAGATCAAGGCGGGTGCTGATGACATCGAGTGGGCGGTGCGTGCAGAGCAGGAGCAACGAGTCCTCTTAACGTCAGACAAAGATTTCGGAGAACTGGTGTTTCGCGATCGCCTCACTACTCATGGGATCGACCTTTTGCGACTCGACCAACTGCCCGTTCCGGATATCCTGGCACGCTTGCAACCCGTCTGGTCGGCGGTGTAGGCGAATCCGGCGGGTTGCTTCATTGTAATCACGGAGAGCAAGGTCCGTGTTCGCCGTTTGGCATAGTATTACAGCGTGGGGATTTTCCGTCCAATGTTCGGCGAGGGAGGCTCGCGTGGCTGTGGGGTTGTTTTTCTATGGCTTACAGCCGCGGTGGTTCGGCTGGGACCGCCTGTTCAAGGTCTACCTGCTCAGGGACGGCATCGCCGGTGCGTATCTTGCCGCACAGATATATGACGAGGCTTCCGGCATGGTTCAGCTGGTTAAACCCGCAGGGATTGCTGGCCCCCTCATGAAGCTCTGGGTCCATCGGCTCGTCCGCAAACGTGCGGAAAGAGAGAACCGCTATAATTCTCTTGATCCCGGCTCAGCGGAGTTCTTGGCCGCCGACAGCAAGAACTTTCTTTTGCACAGCGACGATGTCGAGCAAGTAGTGATCAATCCGAATAGCTCGCTTTGGACCGGCCGAGCCAATTCTGGCTCTGTTCGGTTTATTCTCAGGTCAGGCCGTCAGACGCGTGTAATTTTGGTCAATGAGCAGGACGTGAGACAAATTGAACAGGCCTTGAACGGCATCTTCGGGATAGACAGGGTTCGGGCCGAGTGACGTTGACGCCGAACAAAGCGTTGCGCACCGATCGGGGCCAAATTTTTTTTCGCTCGACACCGCGCCGTTGCAGCGGCCCCAGCGAGTGAACTGTTGCGTTGCTCATCGTTTCCTGCTCTGAACAGATCATAGCATAAAAGTGGGCATGGATTTGAAATCGGAAATCGCCACCATGGTTTGATTCTTGTGTCATTAGACCAGCGTTACCGTTCGATTGGAGCTTTGCACATGACAGCACTATTGAAAAACTCCCTCTCCCGCCGCACGTTCCTCCGCGGCGTTGGGGTCAGCATGGCGTTGCCGTGGCTGGAGTCGCTGCCCGTCTTTGCGCAGGACGGCACACGGACTCGTGATGCTCAGCCGCCGGTGCGGTTTGCGTGTCTTTTCTCGGGCAATGGCTTTCATAGCCAGCAGTGGTGGGCACGCGGCGAAGGGGCACAGATGGAGTTGGGCCGCGTGCTCGAATCGTTGCGGCCTTACCGCGAGAAGACGCTGTTCCTGCGCGGGCTGTACAACCAGGAAGCGTTGATCGGCGGCATTCATAGCTGCCAGACCGGCAATCTCCTCACCGGCGCTCGCCTCGCGCCGGGTGGCGAGATTCGCTCCGGCGTTAGCTGCGATCAGGTTCTCGCCCAGCGCTGGCGCGAGCAGACCAAGGTTCCCAGCCTCGTGCTCGGTTGTGAGCCATCGATCGCGGCGATCCACAAGAACTACTCGATGATCTACAGTTCGCACATCTCGTGGAGTTCCGCCACCACGCCGACGCCGCTCGAAGTCTACCCGGCTCTCGCCTTCGACCGCCTGTTCCGCGACGATGTTCGCCGGGCGGATCGCAGCGTTCTCGATGCCGTGATCGAGGAAACGCGCAGCGTGCGCAATCAAGTGAGCCGATCCGACCAACGCCGGCTCGATGAATATCTGTCGTCCGTCCGCGAAGTCGAACAGCAGATCGAACGCGCGGGCCA
>SIAQ01000059.1 GCA_009697105.1 Gemmataceae bacterium
AAGTCGGGGCACGCGGTTTCTTGGCAGCAGAATTTCGAGAGGTCGTCCATGGCATGCCATCCGTGGCAGGAACTGGTGAAAGCTACCGTGACAACCTATCTTCTACAAAACGGCCTCCTATTCGTGCAATAGCAGTAGGACACCAGGTACTTTCGCAGTATCTGGTTATTTCACGGAAATCGGTGAAAATCGTAACCAATTCACGATTGAAATGCTATGAGAGAAACCGAGAAACTGCCCGATGGAGTCGGAAAAGGGAATCGATTGTGCGGAAAATAAGGAACGTGCCAGAAAATCGAGGGATCTTTATCGCTACATGTCTTTTCTTAGCAATGCGAAGGCCTTCCACAGATACTGCAAACCGCTCAATGCCGTCGCGAACAGCATCGACCAAACGCAGATATCGCGCGCCCATTCAAACACGCTGTTGGGTTTGAATTCGAGCGCCAGGAAAATGGTGAACAAGGCGGCACACTGGAGCACCATCTTGATCTTGCCGAGCCATTCGGCACCGAAATTCGCGCCGAGATTCTCCAAAAAGCTGCGCAGCCCTGTGATAATCAATTCGCGCGAGATGACGATAACGACCATCCAGGGCGTCAGCGCAGATTCTTCTTTATGGCTAAGTAAAAACACGTATGCGCCACAGATGACAACCTTGTCCACCAGCGGATCGAGATTGCGCCCCAGTGTGCTGACGAGGCCCTGCAGCCGCGCGATGTAACCGTCCAGCCAATCGGTAAATGCGGCGAGGGCAAAGATCGCAATGCACCACAGCCATTGGTGATGTTCGATGAAAACGAACAGGATGATGCCCAGCCCCAGGCGTGCCGCCGTCAGTTGGTTGGGCAGGTTAAAAACCGGCGGCTGTTTCTGTGGAATTACGGTAGTTGACATGTTGAAAATCAATCAGAAAATTCAAGCCCAGGGGTGAGATACTCCGAACCTCTGGGCTGGACGCCTGCTGCCAAAAAAAGCCCAGGGGTTCGGAGTACCTCACCCGCAGAGCTTGAACTGGATTAACTGCCGCTGACTCGCTTGTTTTTCGCGACAGTGAAGCGCAGCGTATCCGCACCTTGAATCACGAAGTTGGTCTCCGCCCGAACGGTGGCCGCCTGGAAGATCGTCTGTGCGTTCGTCCGTTTGCTTGACGACAGAATCTGCACCATGCTCGCGGGTAGGTTCGGCAGCGTCTGGCCGCCGAGCGCCACGCCGGAACCGCCGGATAGAGGTAGCCGCATGACGAGCGTCGTCCGCTTGGCACCGATCAGCATGCGAAGACTTTGCATTTGGGCCTGGGTGTTTTGGGGCGAGCCGAGGTGCGGGTTGTCACGCAGGTCCATGCGCGTGTTGCTTAACTCGTCGCCGATCAGCGCGGTATACGTGCCGTCCGGCAGATCGACCGGTAGTTTCAATTCGAGCGGTACACGCTGTTTTGCGCCCTTGAACGTCCGCAGAGTCACGACGGCTTTGAGCAATTCACCCGGCGCGAGCGTATCGATTTCCAACTCGCTCGATTCGATGTCCGCCGTCCGACGAACGGGTACGACATCCGTGGAGCATTCGACCGACTTGATTCGAATGTTCTCGAATGGATTGTTGGTCACCATCTGAATCATCTGCCCGATCGGTGCGTAGATCATCTGCGGTATGCGATCGCCTGTCAGGTTCGCGCCGGCGAACCAATCGTCGAGCACTAACGGTTCATGCCCGTCGATGTCGATCCGACAGCGCACACGGGCCGACATCTCGTCAGGAAAGTTGCCTTCCATATCGACGCCGTTGCTTAGGGCCGCATGAACAAGCGGCCCGAGCAGCGAGCGGAGCCGAGCGACTTTGACGTTGTAGGCATAGGTCTTGCCTTCGGGTTCACGCAGGACCGTCATGGCGATCGGCAACATGTCGGGCTGGCGGTCGAGCCAACCGGCGATGCAGGTGCTCGTGTCGGCGTTGATGACGCCGACCGTCTTCAACGGCGAACCCATTTTGAAGCTGAGTGAGAGCCGCGGGAAGATCGTGTGCGTGTAGCCGGTCATGAGCGGCAGTTCGCAACTGCCGAGGCCCATGAACGGATGGCCGAAGCCGTAGACTCGCTTTCCTTCGATGTGCGTGACCGTGCCGATGCCCGACATATCGAAATCGCCCATGATGAGCGCGACCGAAAGAGCGCCGCCGGCTTGGAGTGGAATGTTGCGTTCCTCCGCCGGGATGTTGGCGCTAACGGCACCACCCTGCATTGGCACAAGGCCTAGCTCGCCAAACCGCTCGCGCAGCACGTTAAGCGCTCGCGGCGACATGCCGGATGTCATCACCGGCGTCTTCAACGGTACGAGCCACATGCCATCCGCCGCAGTCGGTTGCGGGCCTTGGTGGTCGGGCGAAACCACGACTTCGCCGAAACGACGACCGTCGATGACGATCGGCGACGCCAGGCCGATGCGTGCGGGTTTGTCTTTGTCGCCGGCCACATCGCGACGCTCATAGGCGGCGGCGTATTCGACCATTTGGCTGAACGGCGTGATGCCAGCGATTGGATCCTTGCCAAACTGCCACGCGTAGGCAACGGCGCCAAGCAGCTTGCCGTTGATATAGACTGGACTGCCGCTCATGCCCTGAATGACGCCGGATTTTTCGAGGTTCATGCCGGAGAGGCGAGAAAGGATGAGATCGCGTCCAGGACTGATGTTGCGCAGAACACCGATGATCTCAGCGTCAAACGTTTCGATCTTCACGCCCTTGATTACGCTCTTGCCCTGGCCTTTCATGCCGGCCTTGATGTCATCGACATTCCAGTAGGGCGTGGTTTTCGGTGCCGGCGGCATCGGCGCTTGTGCATAAAGGGTCGTTGTGGAGAGCCAAATTAATGCAATCAACGGCAAGGCTCGCTTCATCATCGTCTCCAGAAATTGTCGGAGAGGCGTGCGTTAATCGCGGCAGGAACACAGGCGGTGGACCTTTTTCGATTGTATCAGATCGGCGTGAAGGCACAATGCGATTAGAGCCGCGACTTCCGACGGCTGGAGTCGTGGAGGTCGGGTGGGGAATTGAATAGCTGGCGAAAAAATCGCGACACCAAGGACTAGGCATGTGTTACTTCGGCTGGGACTGAGCCTTCTTGATCAATCGCCGACTTTCGCTGACCGTGATTTTCATCGACGATACTTACCAGCCGAGCGCAAGAGCTATTTCGGATGGGATTGGGCTTTCCTGATTAATCGCCGACTTTCGCTCAGAGTGATCTCCATCAATTCCGCGATCTGCGTGGCCGATTTACCCTTCGCAAGCCACTTGCGCACGAGATCGACCCTGGCTCTCTCAGCACCATCCTTACGACCATGGGCAATACCTTTCTCGATACCTTTCTCGATACCTTTCTCGATACCTTTCTCGATACCTTTCTCGATACCTTTCTCAATACCTTCGACGAGGCCTTCTTCACGAGCCTCCTGCCAAACGACCGTCTTGCGAATATCGGTGAGTTGAAACATATTGCGTATCTCCTCTCGATTCATCGTTGCAAATTTGCGAATCAGCAACTCCTCCATCAATTCTATCACCTTCCGCGATTCTTTGTCGTCGGCAACCTCTTCTTCTGCTTTTCGTTTTAATCGCTCCACCATTGGCCTGAGCTTGGCTTTCGGTGCCGTCACCATGGCCAACAACATCAGTCCAGGCGATGGCTCCGCGGGAAGCTCCAATTCATCTAGGTAAATCCGCTTCACGCGTTTCGATCGAAGCAGGTCTTCATACTTCGTCAGATCTTTGGGCTCTAATCCCCGACTCTCGAATATCGCGACGGCGACCCAATCGCTGATATTCGGTTGGTCGTTCAAAATCACGAACACTTTAGCGAACAAATTGGCGTAGAACGTCTCCAACACATAGAACTGAAACTCGACAACATACATCGGCAAACCAGCGCGACGCGGCCGATAGAACCCATCGGTCCGCAGTGACTTTTTCAACTCTACCGCACTGAATTGATAGTCGCGCGCAAGCGAACTCGGCTCCCCCAGCACCTCAAAAAGCGTCTGCGGAAGGCTCGTCAGAACATTCCAGAAAAATGGGTCGGTTCTCATGCGGTCACTCAATCACACCAATGCCGTCTCGCCCATCAGCCAGCGGTCGCATTCGCGCGCGGCGCCGCGGCCTTCGTTGATCGCCCAGACGACCAGGCTTTGGCCTCGCCGAATGTCGCCGGCGGCGAAGATGTGTTTCTTGTTCGTCTGATATTTGCCGTACTCTGCCTTGGCGTTGTGCGTGCCGTTCGGGAGTTTCTGCACTTCGACGCCGAGTTTTTCGAGCAGCGGATTTTCGGGGCCGAGGAAACCCATCGCAAGCAAGACGATCTGCGCGGGTAACACTTTCTCGGAGCCTGGCACTTTCTGCATCGCAAATCGGCCGGTCGCGTCTTTGACCCATTCGATGCGGACGGTGTGAATCTCTTTGAGGTTTCCCTCGGCATCGCCTACGAATTTTTCCGTGCTTATGAGATACTGCCTCGGATCGGCGCCGAAGACGGCGGCGGCTTCCTCTTGGCCGTAGTCCATCTTGTAGACCTTCGGCCATTGTGGCCACGGGTTGTCGCCGGCGCGTTCGTTGGGCGGTTTGGGCAGAATCTCGAACTGCACCAGGCTCCTACAGCCGTGGCGCATCGACGTGCCGACGCAATCCGTGCCGGTATCGCCGCCTCCGATGACGATAACATCTTTGGCCTTCGCGGAGATATATTGGCCGTCGGTGTGATTGGAATCGAGCAGGCTCTTCGTGTTCTTCGTCAAGAACTCCATCGCGAAATAGACGCCCTTCAACTCGCGGCCTGGCACGGGTAGATCACGCGGTTTCGTCGCGCCGCCACACAGGACGATCGCGTCGAAGTCTTTCTCCAAAGTCGCCGCGTCGTAATTGACGCCGACTTCGGTGTTGACGACGAATTTAACGCCTTCAGCCTCGAGCAGCTTCACCCGGCGTTCGACAACGGCTTGCTTATCGAGCTTCATGTTGGGGATTCCGTACATGAGCAGGCCGCCGATGCGGTCGGCACGCTCGAACACGGTGACCCAGTGGCCCGCCTTGTTGAGCTGCGCTGCCGCCGCGAGTCCCGCGGGGCCGGATCCGACGACGGCGACTTTGCGTCCCGTGCGGAACGGCGGCGGTTCGGGTTGCACCCAGCGCTCTTGAAAAGCCTTGTCGATGATCGAGCACTCGATGTTCTTGATCGTCACCGCCGGCTCGCTGATGCCAAGCACGCACGATCCCTCGCACGGCGCCGGGCAGACACGGCCTGTGAACTCGGGGAAGTTGTTCGTCTTGTGCAAGCGGTCGAGCGCCTCGCGCCAAAGCCCGCGATAAACGAGGTCGTTCCATTCGGGGATCAAGTTGTTGACCGGGCAACCCGACGCCATGCCGGCGATCAATGTGCCGGTGTGGCAGAACGGCACGCCGCAATCCATGCAGCGTGCGCCCTGATTGCGCAAGGCGGAATCGTCCTGGTGATCGTGAAATTCGTCCCAATCGCGAATGCGCTCCGTCGGCGTGCGATCGAGCGGCAACTCACGCGGAAAGTCCATGAATCCTGTCGGTTTACCCATTGAACTACAACCTCAACCATAAAACCGCATCATCGATGCGATATGCGACCATTCCATAAATAATTGCCCTTACGCGACTTCGTTTGGATTATTTTGCAAACCAAAGTACCGCATAAGGTCACGGCTCCCGTGGACGACGAACATTATGTAACAATCCTCTTTGCGCACTTCGTAGATGATGCGGTAAGAGAATACAATCAATTCCCGAAGCGTATAATCGTCAAACTCGGGGACGATTGAACCCAACTCCGGAAGTTTCTTCAATAGCCGAGTCGCTTCACGGATTCGCCGGTTGACCATCGCAGCGTTCTTCGGAGATCCCTTACGAATGAACTCCGTGTGCGCTCGAAGATCACTCAGCCCTGTTTCGGTCCAGATGATTCGAGCCATTCTTCCATCCACTGATCCACCTCTTCCTCGGAATAGACCCGACCCGCAGCGACATCCTCACGAGCCAGAGCCAACCTCTCGCTCAGGTAGAGGTGCTGAAGGATGTCATGCGTAGAACAGCTCTCAGGCAGCGATTGAATAACGCGAATCGCAGCTTCTTTAACGACGCTCATACCTGGCTCCTTTGAATAATCACCTATTGTTTGGAAGCGCCCACCGCCATCGTATCACTTCCCCCCCAGGCGCGACGAATCGTGCGCATTCTCCTCGAAAGCGGCCATGATCGCTTCCTCGTCCGAGAGGCCGCTCGCTTTGAATCGCTTTTGCGTTTCGAGCACGCGGCGGTAGTCGTTCGGGTAAATCTTGACGAACTTCGGCACGAACGTTTCCCAAAGGCTGAGGACTTTCCAGGCGAGCTCGCTCTTCGTGTACTCGGCATGCTTGCGGATCATTTCGCGAACTTCGTCGATCTCGGTCTCGTCCACAAGGTGAAGCAGTTGGACCATCTCCTTGTTGCAGCGCCGCTCGAAGCCGCCGTGCTCGTCGAGGACGTAGGCGATGCCGCCCGACATGCCGGCGGCGAAGTTCTTGCCCGTGGGGCCGAGCACGATGACGCGGCCGCCCGTCATATATTCGCAGCCATGATCGCCTACGGCTTCGACAACGGCATTGACGCCAGAGTTGCGCACACAAAAGCGCTCGCCCGCCAGGCCGCGGATGTAGGCCTCGCCAGCGGTCGCACCGTAGAGGGCGACGTTGCCGATGATGACGTTCTCTTCGGGGATGAACGTTGAGTTTTTGGGCGGATAGACGATGATCTTGCCGCCCGATAGGCCCTTACCGACGTAATCGTTAGCGTCGCCTTCGAGCGTCAGCGTCATGCCGTGCGGCACAAACGCACCGAAGCTTTGGCCGGCGGAGCCTTTGAACTCAAGCTTGATCGTATCGTCCGGTAGGCCTTTCGCGCCGTAACGCCTTGTCAACGCGGCCCCGGTGATGGTGCCGACGACGCGGTTGGTGTTCTTGATCGGCAGCGATGCGCGAACCGGCTCACCGCGTTCGAGGGCCGGCTGGCAGATGCGCATCAGGTCGGTCTTATCCAGTGATTTCTCCAGGCCGTGCTTCTGCGCTTCCTTGTTGAATCGACCAACCGAATCGGCGACTTTGGGTTGATAGAAGATGTTGGAGTAATCCAGCCCAAGCGCCTTGTAGTGGTCGATCAGCTTGTTCATGTCGAGTAATTCGGCGTGGCCGATCATTTCTTCAAAAGTGCGGAAGCCGAGTTGGGCCATCCATTCGCGAACTTCGGTGGCGATGAAGCGCATGAAATTGACGGCATGCTCCGGGTCGCCCGTGAATTTCTTCCGCAAGCGTGGATCCTGCGTGGCGACGCCGACGGGGCATGTGTTCAGGTGGCAGACTCGCATCATGATACAGCCGAGCGCGACGAGCGGCGCCGTCGCGAAGCCAAACTCCTCGGCGCCGAGCAGCGCACCGATGATGACATCGCGGCCCGTCTTGAGCTGGCCGTCGACTTCGACGACGATGCGGCTGCGCAGGTCGTTGAGGACGAGCGTCTGCTGCGTTTCCGCAAGGCCGAGCTCCCACGGCGCGCCGGCGTGTTTGAGGCTGGTGAGCGGCGACGCGCCGGTGCCGCCGTCATGCCCGGAGATGAGGACGACATCGGCATGCGCTTTCGCCACGCCGGCGGCAACCGTACCGACGCCGACCTCGGCGACGAGCTTGACGCTGATGCGGGCGTTCTCGTTGCTGTTCTTGAGATCGTGAATCAACTCGGCCAAATCCTCGATGGAATAAATATCGTGGTGCGGCGGCGGCGAGATCAGGCCGACGCCCGGCGTCGATAGCCGAACCTTCGCGATCCACGGATAAACCTTGTGGCCCGGCAGCTGTCCGCCTTCGCCCGGCTTGGCGCCCTGGGCCATCTTGATCTGCAGCTCCTTCGCATTGACGAGGTATTCGCTCGTGACGCCGAAGCGGCCCGAGGCGACCTGTTTGATGGCGCTGTTTTTGGAGTCGCCGCGATCGTTGGTCCAATGATAGCGTTCGGGGTCTTCGCCGCCTTCGCCAGTGTTGCTCTTGCCGCCGATGCGATTCATGGCGATAGCGAGTGTCTCGTGCGCCTCTTGGCTGATTGAGCCGTACGACATCGCGCCCGATTTGAAGCGTTTCATGATACTTTCAACCGACACGACCTCCTCGATCGGCACCGGCGTGCGACCCACCTGCTTGAACGTCATCAAGCCACGCAGTGTGCAGGCGCGAGTGGACTGGTCGTCCACCTGCTTCGAGTAGTCTTTGAACGACTTGTAGTTCCCCGTTCGGCAGGCGTGTTGCAGTTTGTGAACGGTCTCTGGGTTGAACAGGTGATACTCGCCCTCACGGCGATACTGGTAATGCCCGCCGACATCGAGCGTCTTGCCGTTGGTCGGCCTTTCGGTGTAGGCGTGATCGTAGCGGGCACGGACCTCCTGGGCGATGACATCCATGCCGATGCCGCCGATGCGTGACGGCGTGTTCGTGAAGTATTTGTCGATGATCTCGTTGGATAGCCCGATCGCTTCAAAAATCTGCGAGCCGCAGTAGCTTTGTGCGGTCGAGATGCCCATCTTCGACATGACCTTCATCACGCCCTTGTCGATCGATTTGACGTAGTTGTAGATGGCCTTTTCCAAAAAATCCTCGTCAAGCCCAGGAGTGAGGTACTCCGAACCCCTGGGATCGGGATTCATCCCAGGGGTTCGGAGTACCTCACCCCTGGGCTTGCTTTTGATATGGCCCTGGCGAATCATATCCTCGATCGTCTCGAACGCCAGGTAGGGATTGATCGCGCCGGCGCCGTAGCCGATAAGCAGCGCGAAATGATGCACCTCGCGCGGTTCGCCCGATTCGAGCACGAGGCTGACCTGGGTGCGCGTCCCTTCGCGGATGAGATGATGGTGCACCGCCGACACCGCCAGGAGCGCCGGGATCGGCGCGTAGTTCGGCGCGACGGCGCGGTCGGACAGGATGATATACTCGACGCCGGTGGCAATCGCCGTGCTCGCCTGCCTGCACAACGCCAGCACTTCGCGTTCGAGGCCGGCGGGGCCTTCTCTCGGGTTATACAACATCGGCAGCATCACCGACTTGAACCGCCCGCGCGTCGTGCCTTCAAGCTGGCGCAGCTTATCCAGTTCATGATTGAGCAGAATCGGCGACTTCAACTTGATCTGCCGCGCGTTCTGCGGCGTCGGGTTGAGCAGGTTGTACTCGCGGCCGATCGTCGTCGCCATCGACATGATGCAATCTTCGCGAATGCAATCGACGGGCGGATTCGTCACCTGGGCGAAGAGCTGTTTGAAATAGTTGTAAAGCATCTGCGGTTTGTCAGAGAGCACGGCGAGGGCGGCATCGTTGCCCATCGAGCCGATCGCTTCGTTCCCGTCGCTCGCCATTGGTGCGAGCAGGATGCGAACGTCCTCCGACGTATAGCCGAACACCTGCTGCCGTTTTAATACCGTCTCGTGATCGGGTTCGTGCGGCGCCGGCACTTCGGGCAGGTCGGCCAAATCGACGACGTTTTCCTCCAGCCATTCCGCGTAGGGCTGTTCGGTGGCCAGCTTTTCCTTCAACTCCTCGTCGTCGATGATGCGGCCTTGCGCGAGATCGATGAGGAACATTCGGCCTGGCTGCAACCGGCCCTTTTGCTTGACCATCTCCGGCGCGATGTCGAGCACGCCGACTTCGGACGCCATGATGACGAGGTCGTCCTTGGTAACGTAATAGCGCGACGGACGCAAGCCGTTACGGTCGAGCACCGCGCCGATGCAGGTGCCATCGGTGAACGCGATCGATGCCGGGCCATCCCAAGGTTCCATGAGACAGGAGTGATATTCGTAGAACGCCTTCCGCGCATCGCTCATCGTCGGATCGCCCGACCACGGTTCGGGGATCATCATCATGATGGCGTGCGGCAGCGATCGGCCGGACATGACGAGCATTTCGAGCACATTATCGAACATCGCCGAATCGCTGCCAGTCTCGTCGATGACGGGCAGGATTTTGCGAATGTCCGGGCCGAACAGATCGGACGCGATCATGCTTTCGCGGGCATGCATCCAGTTGATGTTGCCCCGCAGCGTGT
The DNA here is from genome assembly GCA_009697105.1 of Gemmataceae bacterium. Taxonomy (GTDB): domain Bacteria; phylum Planctomycetota; class Planctomycetia; order Gemmatales; family Gemmataceae; genus SIAQ01. The sequence goes on from SIAQ01000059.1 coordinate 10,129, forward strand.
TGATCTCGCCGTTATGGGCGATGTAGCGATACGGATGCGCTCGAGGCCAACTCGGGAACGTGTTGGTGCTGAATCGTGAATGGACGAGCGCGAGGGCCGATTCCAGCAAAGGATCGACGAGGTCCGGGAAGTACGGATCAACCTGGACGGCGTTGAGCATGCCCTTGTAAATGATGGTGCGCGATGACAGGCTGGGCAGGTAGACCACGTCCTTCTGCGGAATGTTCGAGCGCTTCACCGCGCTCTCGATGAGCTTGCGGATGACGTAGAGCTTGCGCTCGAAGCCGAGCGGATCGATATTTCTCCCCTCTCCTTGCGGGAGAGGGGTTGGGGGTGAGGGCGAATTTCCGTTACGTCCGGCCCTCACCCCCAGCCCCTCTCCCGATGGGAGAGGGGAGTAACCGATGTCGGCGGGGAGGCCACTGATCTTCTTGATGAAAAACTGCCGAATCGCCGGTTCACCGCGCTGCGCCGTCGGACCGATCATCGAGTTGTTGGTCGGGACGGTGCGCCAGCCGAGGCATTTTTGGCCTTCATCGCGAACGATCTTTTCGATCAGCTTTTCGCACTTCTCGCGTGCACTTGTTTCGCGCGGCAAGAAGATGACGCCAACGCCGTACTCGCCCTCGCCGGGAAGCTGGAAGCCAAGCGACTTGGTCTGAGCGGCGAAGAAGCGGTGCGGCATTTGGATCAGGATGCCCGCGCCATCGCCTGTGTTTTCCTCGCAACCACACGCGCCGCGGTGTTCCAGGTTGCAGAGAATCTGCAACGCCTTGCGGACGATTTCGTTGGATCGGCGATTCTTGAGATCGACGACGAAACCGACGCCGCAGCTGTCATGTTCGTAGGCAGGGTCATACAGACCCTGTCGGCCTGGAGAGTGTGTGCTCATGGATCGGGTTATCCTTTGGAGGTACGCGTCGCGCCGGCGTCTTTGCCGCGCGACGGTGCTTTCGAGGCGAAGGCGTAATGTTTGCCGTTGATAGGGGCGCCATTCGCGCCATGTCGATGCGGCGAGGCGGCGTCGGGTTCGAGCAGCAGCTCTATGAATCGTTTCACTGCCGCGCTGAGGCGATGACTGCGCCGAGAGACAATGGCGAGCGGGCGCGTGAATTGGCCCTTGGCGAGCGTGATGGCGGCAAGCGTGCGGGCCTTGACTTCGCGCGCCACCGTCGGCGCAGGCAGAATTGCCACGCCGGCGTTGATCGACACGGCTTGCTTGATATTTTCAATACTGTCAAACTCGGCGGCCACGCTGACGGATACTCCTTGCTCGCGCAAAAACCGATCGACGCGCTTTCGCACGATCAGGTTTTTGTCAAAATGCACAAACGGTTCGCCGTGCAGTTCCTTCGACTCTACCGACGCTCGATGTGCCAACGGATGCTGCGGGGACACTACGAGCATCATTTCCTCTTCGCGCCAAGCAGCCGAGACGAGGTGCGGCGTCTTCTTCGGATACGACACCAAACCGAGGTCGGCGGTTCCATTCAAAACGCGATCGTAGACCTGATCGGGATGCACATAATCGATATGCACCTGAGCCTTGGGCAGTTCACTTTGGAATCGCTGGATATATTGGCTCATATCGCTCAGGCCGACGGAGTAGATGGCGGCAACCATTACCGTGCCGCCGATCTCCGCCGTGGCGGTCTCGCTTTGTATCTGCGTCTCCAATTCCTTGTACTGGGTCAGGATCGTCATGCAGCCTTCATAATAATTCATACCCAACGGCGTCAGCTGCAATGGCCGCGTCGAGCGGTCGATCAGCTGTACCCGCAGGCGTTTCTCCAGTTGCGACACGATCTGACTGACCGCGGACTGTGTGCGGGCCCAGATCTGCGCCGCCTGTGAAAAGCTGCGGTGGCGAGCGACATCGCAAAATATCTCTAGCGCTTCCAGTTGCATGGTTCTCTTTTTATAGTTTCGTATTAATTTATAGCAAGATGAATTTGTATTAAAAAATGTGATAGTTTGCGTGTGTGAACGGATTGTTGACTCACTCTCCAAGTGCGCGAATGCGGGAATTGCAGTAATCGGTCGGACTCCGTTTGTACAATATCGTCATGTTGTTGCTTAGCTGTGCAGGACTATCGCGCGGTTTCGATGCCGAGCCGCTCTTTGAAGAGATCGGCTTCGAGCTATTCTCCGGACAGCGTGTCGGATTGGTGGGGCCGAACGGCGTCGGTAAGACGACGCTGATGCGGATTCTCGCCGGCCTCGACGCGCCGGACACAGGCGATGTGCGCCTGCACGCCGGCGCTCGCTTGGCGCTGCTTCGCCAGCAGCCCGACTTCGAGCCGGGCCGCACGTTGTTTGGCGAGGCCCGCACGGCTCTCGACTCGCTCATCGCCGCCCAGGAAGAACTGGTAACTACGGCAGAAGCGTTGGCCCAATCTACGGAGGAAGGGCAGAAGAAATCGCTCTCCGCTCGCTACGATCGCTTGAACGAAATGCTGCGCTTTCACGACGCTTACAATATCGACCACCAGATCGAATCGGTGCTCGACGGCCTACGTTTCCGCAAGGAAGACTATGATCGCGCCGTCGATACCTTCTCCGGCGGTCAACAGAGCCGACTGATGCTTGCGAAGCTGCTCCTCGCCGCGCCGGACGTGATGCTGCTCGACGAACCGAGCAACCACCTCGACATCGATGCGACTCGCTGGCTGGAAGACTATCTCATTAAACAGCCCGAGGCGATGCTGATTGTCAGCCACGATCGCTACTTCCTCAACAAGGTCGTCACCAAAGTCTTCGAGATGAGTTCGCAGAGTATCGATAGCTATCCCGGCAATTATGACGCCTATTGGCGACTTCGCCGCGAGCGCTACGAACAAAAGCAAAAAATGTGGGAGGCCCAAAAAGAGCATATCGAGAAACAAGAAGAGTACATTCGCCGCGTGCATTACGGGCAGCTGCACAAGCAGGCGGCCTCTCGGCAGAAGCAGTTGGATCGCCTCGAGCGCGTCGAACGCCCGACTTGGATCGACTCGCCTCACATGCATTTCGGCGAAGTGCGGCGAGCCGGCGACATTGTCCTACAAGTCGATGGTTTGTGCAAGACCTACGACCAGCCGCTCTTCAAAGACCTGACTTTCATGCTCAAGCGAGGCCAACGCCTCGGCATCATGGGTCCGAACGGGTGTGGCAAAACGACGCTGTTGAGAATCCTGCTCGGCCAGGAAAAAGCCGATCGCGGTGACGTCAAGCATGGTCATCTCGTCGAATATGGCTATTACGATCAACACCTGCACACGCTCGATCCGGATAAAACGGTCATGCGCGCGGTTTGGCCTGCTGACGATCCCGACGCCAACGAACAGGCGATGCGCAATCTGTTGGGCCGCTTCGGGCTGGGCGGCGATCAGGTCTATCAAACGGTCGGCAAGCTTTCCGGCGGGGAACGCAGCCGCGCTGCCTTGGCGAAACTCGTCTCAGACGGCGTCAACGTGCTCATCCTCGACGAGCCGACCAATCACCTCGACCTTTGGGCGTGCGATTCGCTCGAAGAGGCATTGCGCGATTTCGAGGGCACAGCGATCGTCGTCAGCCATGATCGTTATTTCCTCAACAAAGTCGTCGATGTGCTGCTCGTCTTTGAAGGCAATGGGCGAGTCCACGTCATCTATGGCAACTACGACACGTACGAACGCATGAGGCTGCTTCAGGATCCCGAGAAGCCTGAACCCTCGGCGAAGAAAGATGTTCCGAAAGAAGTCGCAAATGCGACGGCAAAACCGATAAAGCGGAAGCGTCAGTTCCCCTATCGGAAGGTTGAGGACATCGAGGCGGAGATCGCTGGCGAAGAAACGCGGCTCAAAAAACTGGAGGCTGAACTGGCTTCGCCCGACCTCTATCGAGAAGGCGCAAAGGTTCAGGAAAAGATGCAGGTGTTTGAAGATGTCAAGGTCAAACTCAGGCAACTTTACGAGCATTGGGAAGAGGCAGTCGAATTGAATGGATGAGCTGCGCTCGATTCCGGGTATTTGAGCTTGCTTTTCTGACAAGAAATTGGTGAAACAGACTGTCACAACCGATTGTATCCGGGAGTCGGTTAGGGCATTTTGCTTTACAAAAAAAAACCGAGTTGAATGTACGCCGAAACGCTTGACGAGGCTTGGGGACTTCCCTACCAAAATGACTACGAAATCGAAAATGAGAACAATAGCCGAGAATATTTTCTCCAAGATAGAGGATCATGGAATGTACGTTGGGCAACTTAAACTCTCGTTGGACACCGAGGTGGAAGCCGACGCTCCGTCCTGGATATTCGCCGAGGCCGTACTCTCGATCTTTGCTGCTCGTCGGCGCACCGAAGAAAAAGAGGAAGGCGAAGACGATGACGAAGAAGGCGAAGACGATGACGAAGAAGGCGAAGACGATGACGAAGAAGGCGGTGACGGCGACGGCGATGAAGGCGGCGACGGCGACGGCGACGGCGATGAAGGCGGCGACAGCGATGAAGGCGATGATGAAAAAGGAGGCAACGAAAAAGACGACGAAGCCGAGGGCGACGGCTTGGGCGAAGGTGAATTAGAGGTGGAGGAACTCGACGAAGAAGACCTCGACGACGACGACCTCGACGAAGAAGACCTCGACGACGACGACCTCGACGACGAAGACTTCGATGAGGAGGACCTCGACGATGAAGAGTTCGACGATGAAGAGTTCGACGACGAGGACTTCGATGAGGACGATGACGAGGACGACGATGAAGAAGATGAAGATGATGGTGATGAAGAAAAATAGAAAACGATGACGAACGCCTTTAGAAGCCACGCTAACAAGTGTGGCTTCTGCGGTTTTCAGCCGCCCGGCGATTTTTTTTTCGCGCACCGATTGCGTGATGGTTCGCCGTTCGTTATACTGCGTGTTAGGTGTTGTGATTGAAGGCAACCTACGAGGTTTCGCCATGGCTAGTTCTGGAAAGCATTCCACAAGTGAAACAGCAACCCAATCGGCACAACCATCGCCGAGCAAAGTCCGCGAGCAACAATCCCAGCTCGATTTCGAGTTGGATTTCTTTGAAGGCATCATCCAGCGCAATCCCAAGTTCATCGATGTGCTTCGCGTCCACGGCAATAACCTTACCCTCAAGGGCCTTTTCGCTGACGGATTGAAGGTCGATCGCTGCATTGTCGAGATTCGGCCGGCTGATCCTTTGGCCCACTATAATCTTGCGTGCAGCTTTTCGCTGGTAGGCAAGGTTGATGCGGCCTTGCGAACGCTGCGAAGAGCGGTCGAACTCGGGTACAACGATTTCTGCTACATGCGGGAAGACCACGACCTCGATGCGGTCCGCAGTGACCCACGTTTCCGCCAGATGCTGCGCGAATTCGAAAATCGCTGAGTGCCGGGTTTGATGAGCTATGGCCACACCTCTCCAACACGGCGAAGGCCCGTTGTTTGCCGACCCTTCGCCCAATCGGGCACGCGAGTTCTTTCACACCAAGCCGCGTTCGATGGTCGACAAACTTGTCACCGTAAAGAATGCCGTCACCCGTCTCGTTCACGACGACGAATACCTCGCCATAGGCGGTTTCGGATGCGATCGCTTGCCCAGTGCCGTCTGCCATGAAATCGTCCGCCAACAAAAACAGAACCTCACGCTGTCCGGTCATACGGCGACGCATAATTTTCAAATCCTCGCCGCCGGCAATCTGACGGGTCACGGAAAACTGATTACTCGCGTCGATATCGCCTACATCATTGGTCTGGAGGCGCGCGGCCTGTCGCCGCACGGTCGCCGGGTCATGGAATCGGGCGAAGTCGAAAGTGCGGAATGGAGCAACTACTCGCTCGCCGTACGTTTCAAGGCCGCCGCGATGGGATTGTCTTTTCTGCCGATGCGTTCGATGATGGGAACAGACACGTTCAAGAAAAGCCCAGCCAAAGAAATCCTCTGCCCATACACCGGCGAACGCATGCTCGCGATCCCAGCTTGCTATCCCGATGTCGCGGTCATTCATGTTCACGAGGCCGATCGCTTCGGCAACTGCCGAATCCGCGGCACGAGTGTCGCCGACATCGACCTCGCCCGCGCCGCCAAGAAGCTAATCATCAGCTGCGAACGGCTTATTCCCAACGACGACATCCGCAGCGACCCGACTCGCACCGTCATCCCGTTCTACTGCGTCGATGCCGTGTGCGAAGTCCCATTCGGCAGCTACCCTGGCAACATGCCCTACGAGTATTTCTCCGATGAAGATCACATCCGCCAATGGCTGACTGTCGAAGAGGACCCGCTGGCGTATAAGCAATTCATCGATAAGTACATTTATGGAGTCGCCGACTTCAACGAATATCTACAGTTGTGCGGCGGCATGGCCCGGATGCAACAGCTGAGGCAAGAGGAATTGCTGCTGAATCGCGGGCGCTGAGCGGTTCACATTTAGCGTTCGCGAGTTTGTAGAGCCAGTGAAGGGCCGTTTTGGTGCCCGACACTGGCGCTCAGGCTCGGACGATGAGTCCGGTCTGACCGCGCAAGGTATGCCTATTCAGCGTTTCACCATGGCTTGCGCGTGGCCAACGGAAAAAGGACAAAATTATGCTCACGTTTACATTCGTCACGCTCGTCGCTACAATCGGTCAACCCGGCGATCTCGACACGTTGCTCAAGAAACTCGACAGCAGCGATCGCGAAATGCGCCTCGCGGCGATCGTGGGCCTGGCGGAGCATGGGCCGAAAGCGAAGTCCGCCGTTCGTGAGCTTGTTGCCACGCTCAAACAAAACGACGAGGAACTTCGCCTCAATGCCGCTATCACCCTCGGCAAAATCGGCGGCGACGCGACCATCGAAGTCACGAAATTGCTCGATGGCGGCGATGTCGATTCGCGCTACTATGCGTTGTCCGCGCTCGGCTGGATCGGGCCGGGGGCAAAATCGGCGACAGCCAAAATTCTGACAATCACCACGGACAAGGACGCCGGTCTTCGCGCCAAGGCGGCGTTTGCGCTGGGCCGAGTCGGCGCCGATCCGAAAGTTGCGATCAAGCCGTTGCTCAAATTGCTGACCGAAGAGAACGAAGCGGTGCGAGTCTCCGCGGGTGATGCCCTGAGCCGATTCAAGGCCGTTGCGGTGCCTGGCTTGATCGAAGCGTTGAAGGATGACGCCATCGACATGCGCATCGAAGCCGCGAGAGCTCTTGGCGCAATCGGTGCGGAGGCGAAAGATGCCGTGCCTGCGCTGCAACATGTCGCCAGGGATGCCAACGACAAATCTGCCGACGAAGCCGTGCGAGTGCTGGTTAAACTCGGGAAGCCCGCGGTCGCCGCCGTTGCCGTGTTATTGGAAGATCCGAAGTCGGAGGCCAGGCAGCGTACCTTGAAGTCGCTCGAAAAAGCCGGTGCAGGTGCGTCCGTCCTCTTGGCGAATGCCTTGGCGTCGAAACATCTCGACGTTCGCCGAGACGCCTCGCGCAGCCTCGTGGTGCTGAATCTTCGGGAGGAGGCGATCCTCCCCAGCTTGACGCAGGCGTTGCGGGATCCCGATGTCGAAGTGCGTCGGCATGTGATGCAATCGCTGTACCGCGTCGCAGTCGGCGCACGTGGCGCCGTGCCGAACCTGATTGTGAATCTCAAGGACGCCAATGCCGAGATGCGGCTGCTCGCGTTGAGTGTATTGCGTGAAATCCCTGGCGAGTCTGAGGCCGTGGTTCGTGCTGTTACGCCTCTGTTGCAGGATATCGATGAAAACGTCCGTCGGCTTGCCAAAGAGGTATTGGCGTTTCAGGGGAAACCATGAGGCCAAGCTTGAAAATATTGCCGACTATTTCGGCGGAATAGGCAAATCGTGCATGCCAAGGATCGCGCTCACCGGAGCCGACGTCTGCGGTCGCTTACCGTTCCACTTCGGCGTCCCGGCCTATCGCACGGGCAACAGCGGTTCCGTAATTTGGACCGATGTAATGCGCCAGCGCATCAACCGTGAAGCGCCCCTCAAAGTCGAATTTCCGTCGGAGGCTGAAGCGTAAGCGAGGCATGCAGGCCGCCTTGCTTACGCTTCAGCCTCGGAAATCGACTTTTGAGGGTGGCGTCAACCGTGATGTGAACATCGTCATCTTCAACGGCGCGACCAATTTTACGGGGACTGAAGCGGTGCCGCCGCACCGCGAAACTGATTAAGACTTGGACAATCCAACTCCGTCGCGAGCCGAGTGCGCGTCGTCCGCTATCATAAGCTCTTGTTGTTTACAGGCGGCTCGTGGACGACGAGGGATAGGCGATGGAAATCAAATGGCACGATATCGATCCGAACAGCGATGAACGCCGCTACCTGCGGGCTGTGCGATTCGCGGGCGAGTGGACGTTTTCGTACAAATATCAGCGCCGCGGCGAGTGGGGCAAATGGTTCAACCCCAATCGGGATATGTGGGAGCACGTGGTTGATAGCTTGGAACGCCGCTACTGGCGCCGCGAAGGCGTCCAGATGGCGGACATCAAACAGGCGAAGGAGCTGCTTGCCAAGGTCATCCGCGAAGAGAAAAAGCGTGAGACGAAGGATGATGCGGGCGTCCAACAAACACCCGAGCCGGAAATGTAAGCGACGGTGGTTTTGATCCGTCGCTTACGCTTCCGGCTCGGGGGCGATTGCTGCGAAACGTATCGTTCGCCTACTGCAAAATCCCCCGGACCACTTCGCCCTGCACGAGTTCGCGTGGTTGGTTGAGGTGGTTGTAGGCGATGGTGTGCGGGTTGATGCCCAGGCTGTGGTAGATCGTGGCGAGCAGTTCGCGTGGGTGGACGGGGTTGTCGAGCGGGGCAGACGCGGTGCCGTCGGAGCGGCCATGCACGTGACCGCGGCGGATGCCGGCGCCGGCGATGACGCCGGTGTAGCAGTAGGGCCAATGGTCGCGGCCGTCGGCGCTGTTGCTATTGCCTGACGTGCTCACGCCACGCAGCGGGCTGCGGCCGAACTCGCCAACCGCGACGACGAGCGTCTCGGACAGCAAGCCACGATCGTCGAGGTCGGCTATCAACGTGGACAAGCCGGCGTCGAGCATCGGCGCTGCCTGGCGCCGCATGCGATCAGGCAAGCCTTGGTGAACATCCCATGAGTGATTGTCGGAGTTTGCGACTTTCGGCCAATTGATCTGCACGATGCGCGTGCCCGATTCGACGAGCCGACGCGCGAGCAAGCAGCATTGGCCGAACGTGTTGAGGCCGTAGCGCTCGCGCATCACCGTCGGTTCTTGCGCGAGCGAGAAGGCGTTGCGTGCCCGGCCCGATAGCACGAGGTTCAACGCCTGGCTGTAGTATTGTGGCAAATCGTAGCGGGAGACGGCTTGCTCGATGTCGCCCATGCCTGCCGACAGCTGATCGCGCAGCTGGCCGCGACGTTCGAGACGCGAGGCGGGAACTTCCGGGCGAAGCTGCAAATCCTCAACCGAGATGCGGTTCATCTTGGTCATGTCCATGTCATCGCCAGATGGGAACAGGTAATACGGATCATACGCTCGGCCCAAGAAGCCGGCCGTGCCGCCCTTGTTCACGACGTTGCTTTCTTGCAGTGGGCGAGGCATCATCACGAACGGCAGCGTTGGATGGGTTGGCGGTTGCAGGCGAACGACTTGACAGCCGAAATGCGGATAATCGCGTGGCGTCGGTGGCTCCAATTGGCCGGATGGGCTGACGGCATCGGCTTGGTAGCCAGTCATCATCTGGTAGATTGCCGCTGTGTGATTGAACAAACCGATCGGCGTGTAGCTCATGGTCCGGAGGACAGTCGTCTTATCGACGATGTTCGCGATTCGCGGCAGCAACTCGGTGAACTGCGTGCCGTTGATACGCGTATTGATCGGCGTGAAGATGCTGCGCACACGTTCCGGCGCGTTCGGTTTCGGATCCATGAGGTCAAGGTGGCTCGGCCCCCCCTGAAGATAGATCATGATGACGCTGCGTGCCCGGTTCCAGCCTGGCCCGCCATTAGTCGCCGCGGGTGCGCTGGCTGCTTGCGCTTTGAAAACGTCAGCCAACGATAGCCCGAGCATCGACGATCCGCCGATGGTCAGCAGTTCGCGCCGAGTCATACCATCGCACGTTGCCTTACTTTGATCGCCAGGAATCACGAGCATCGGAACGTCCTCCGAGTGAGTTTTTAGGTGGGAGCGTATTGAGGTAGTCTACCGGAAGTTGCGTCGCAATGGAAGGAGAATTTGCCAGAATCTCGTGTTTCATCTCTTCTCAAATAGCGGGCTATAAGCGGCGGGCCAAACCGGGCTTGACATGGAAATCGCCCAAGCGTATGACCGCGCCGTCTGGATATACCGTTCGCACGGAGGATACGCTATGTCACGCTTGACGATGTTGGTTGCACTGCTTTCGACGCAGTTGACGGGGTGCTTGCCTTATGTCTACCCGACGTTGACGTATACACCGGAAGTCGGCGTGCCGAACCCGGATGGGAGCGTGCACGCATTTCGAGTGGACGTGGACCGGACGCAGCGAGCGCCATTGCCGACGTCGCATGATTACGGTTTGACGCGTATTTCGATCGATACGCGCGGAACGGTTCCCAGCCAGCTGGAATTGGCCTCGGCGATCGGTATGCTGAATCCGTTCGGCGTGATCGAAGGCGCTAAACACGAGCGAACCAGTTTCACGATGTTGGTTCGGCTGTATCGCCCGGGATATCGCACGATGGAAATTCGGGCGTGGGACAAATCGCGTGAGTTGCAATGGTTGTCGGCCCCGACGCTTGGCGATCAGGAACGCGCAATTGATGATTTGCTCGCGCCGTCGGATGTCGATCCGAAGGTGACGTGGTGGGATCGAAAGGATCCAAAGGACGAGAAAGCACCCGGTCTGGGTTTGCAGCCTGGCACAAGTTCGGTGTCGCAGCGACAGGCGTTGATTTTTGCCGCGGGAGAGTTCCAACGCTTGGCAAGCAGCCCGACGGCCATGACGCCGACGGCCACCCCGATGCGGGAACGGATGCAGCAGAAAGCAATCTGGCTGAGGCGATTTGCCGAACAGTCGCCGGCGTCGGCGACGATGGAGTTATCCGTGCTGCCGCGACGGAATTGACGGGATTGTTCGCAAATAGAATAAAAAGGCTCGGGGACAAACGTCTCTGGGCTTTTTTCGTTTGTGGAATTCGATGTCGCGTCCTATGCAATAACTTCAAAGCTGAAAGCGTGAGCGACGGACAAACCCACCGTCGCTTATGCTTCCGGCTCTGGGGACGAAGGAGAGTGAAAATGACCATGCGTCTCGGCATGCTCGGAATGTGGCACGTACATTCCAACGGCATCGTCAAGCAAGTTGCTGAACATCCGGAGGAGTTCCAACTTGTCGCGTTCTACGACCGCGACCCCGCCCTGATCGCCAAGCGCCGTGCTGAGTGGACGCCAGGCATCGGGCCGATGCGTATCTACGACACGCCGGAAGCATTGGCACGCGAGGCGTTGGACGGCATCGTTGTCGAGGGGCGGATTCACGAGAACCTCGACTTGGCCCGCGCCGCGCTCGAAGCTGGTAAATCGGTGTTGCTGGAAAAACCGGCGGGCATCAACATTGCCGCCTTTCGCGAGATTCAGGCATTGGCGAAAGCGCGACGTTTGCACTTACAGATGCTCTATCTCTTCCGCTACATGTCCGCCGTGCGCGAGATGCTGGCGCGCGTGCGCGCCAGTGAGTTGGGCCGCATCTACCATTACCGCGCCCGCTTGCCGAAGGATCGCTCGCTTTATTCGGATTACGTGCGCGAGTTGTCACAGTACGGCGGCGGGATGTTCTTCGAGATGGCGGGGCATCTCGTCGATTTCATGGTGACGATGCTCGGCCCGCCAACGAATGTGACGCCGTTCCTACGCCATCATCACGACTCGGACGCGACCGGCTTCATCGACAACGGCCTGGCGGTATTCGAGTATCCGCACGCGCTCGGCACGGTCGAAGTCACCGCGCTGGAATGCGCACCGGACTCACGTCGGATCGAAGTGTTCGGCACGGAAGGCGCGATCGTCATCCCGAATCTGGGCAGCGGGCATCTGACGAACGACGCGACGCAACCGATCCAGGTGTACCATCGCGGCGAGGCCGGCTGGCGGACGTTGCCGTTGCCGCAAGCGACACTTCAAATCGCCGACCTGCGCGAGTTCGCCGTCGTGGTGAGGGGCGAACGGATACCAGAGTTTTCAGCGGCGCACGACCTAGCGGTGCAGGAGATGTTGCTGCGGGCGTGCGGGGTGTGACCGTACAACGCGCGACATCATCGAACACAACAATGGCGTCGTCAACGCGACCTATTTTCGCAAAGCAGGCAAAAAAGCCAGGAACGTTGTTGGCAAGTACCTCGATATGGACGATAATTACTTTCTCGACTGCTGGCGCCTCGTGATTCGGGCTGCCGATGAGGTATGCGAAGAGACGGCGGTGCGGCTGGCCGTGTAGCGCGTGATAGGGGTGCTGCCGGGTTCTGGTGCGTCAGTAAAGGACTTACGCCTTCTCTGTGAGATTCCGTCTGGAGGCTTCATGGGTTGGTTTCGTTGGATTTTCGGTTGGTTTTGTTGGGTCTTGGGCAAAGTGGGGCTTCGCGGTTCGAATGATAATGATTACAACTCGTGCCGCATGTGCGGATCAGTGTGCTTTGACGCACTTGTGCAATCTGACTCGTACCTACTTCGTTGTCAAAGTTGCCTGCATATTCATGCCGCAACATCCTGGATTGCGATTGGGTGCGAATGGAATAGGTTCGTTCGCGTTTGTCTAGACGGCAAAACAACCGGTGCTCCTGTCCTGGAAGGCATCGGAAAGGACTTGGCGGAGCGAATCGGGAAAACTGCAGAAGATGGTACTACGCTTATTTTGATCGGCGAAGCGGATCCGAATTATGAACAAGCTCACAGTCCACTTTGACCGCGAAGGCAATTCGCTCAGCATCTGGTTTGACGATCCGAAGAAAGAACACCGCTGCGAAGAGACCGATGACGATACAATACTCGTCAAGGATAAGCGCGGACGAGTTATCGGTTTTGAACGCCTGAACGTCCTTACCGCAAAGCAATCGCGTGACGGTGTCAATGTGCCCGTCGAAGTTACCGTAGGATAGATACTCGTCCGAATCGCCCGGAGGTACCGACCCATGCTCAACATCCTCGGCCAAACCAACCGTGCCTGCGATGGCATGACGCGACGATCGCTGCTCACAGCGGCTTGTGGCTTAGCGCTCGCCGGGCCCCGTTTGAGCGCTAAGCCGCAAGCGGCAATTCCGCAAGCGGCGCGCGGACGGGTGCGGTCCGTCATCCTCATCGACCTGTTCGGCGGGCCGAGCCATATCGATACGTTCGATCCCAAGCCCGACGCGCCGGTGGAGATTCGCGGCGAGTTTGGCGTCATCCGGTCGTCGGTTCCCGGCGTGCTTGTCACCGAGCATTTGCCTCGGATGAGCGAATGGATGAACCGCACCTGTTTGATCCGCACGGTGTCGCATCCTTACAACAGCCATAATCCGTACGGCGTCATGACGGGCTACACCGGCGGACAGGATCAGCGCGATTACTTCTCCAGCCCGACGAACCATCCGAGCATGGGTTCCGTGTGCCATTACGCCGGCCTCACTCGGCCCGATGTACCGCCGTATGTCGTGCTGCCCGCGTATCCGGGTTACAGCCAGGGTCTGAGGCGAGCGGGGCCATACGGCGGGTATCTCGGCAGCCAATACAATCCGCTGTTCAGCCAATGCAATCCGACGTTCAATCGCGAGGTCGATGCATCCCGCGACTTCTACGACCCGACGCTCAGGCCGATGGGCGATCCCGTGCTGCCATCGCTGGAGGCTTCGATCACGCTCGATGCGCTCGATCGTCGGCGGACGTTGCTGGAGCAAATCAATCAACATGCCGCTCGTCTTGATTCCTCGCGCGCCATCGAGATGATGGGCATCCGCCAACGTCAAGCGTTCGACCTGCTCATGAACGCCAACACGCGAGGCGCGTTCGACCTCGAGCGTGAACCGATGAACGTGCGCGATCGCTATGGCCGGGATTTGTTCGGTTCGAGCACGCTGCTCGCACGGCGGTTGGTCGAGGCGGGCGTGACGTTTATCACGATCCATACCGAATCGCGTGCCAACGGACACTGGGACACGCACAGCAATAATTTCAACATGCTGCGCGGCTGGCTGTTGCCTTACCTGGATCGCGTGCTGGCGGCGTTATTTGAAGACCTGGTGCAACGCGGCTTGTGGGAACAGACGCTGGTGATGGTGACGGGCGACATGGGCCGAACGCCGCGGATCAATGCGAATGCCGGGCGCGACCATTGGCCTCAGTGCGGCTTCTGTTTGTTTGCGGGCGGCGGCGTGCGCGGTGGGCATGTGCATGGCCGAACCGATCGGCAGGCGGGCTACCCCATCGAGTTCCCGGTAACACCGGGCGACCTGTGTGCGACGGTGTATCGCCTGCTCGGCCTCGATCCGCACATGATGGTGCCGGACCAGACGGGGCGCCCGTTGCACATCGCCCACGGCGGCGATCCGATACGTGCGATTTTGGCGTGAGTGAAGGCCCGTTCGACACCGCTGATTGGGATGGGAGGTGAACGGGTGCGCAACGTCACGTGCAGGCATTTAACCACGAAAAAGAAGCGAGGGCCTTCCTATGCCTAATCGTATTTTCAGTAGTTCCAAGTTGCCAAGTTGTAGGTCGCAAGTGATAAGGCAATCGAACCCCGACACCGCGTGATTTGCAGGCACGAATCGTTATTCTCGCCGAACATGAAACCTGCAAACTTGAAACTACTGAATTTATTGTGGTTTGCGTGCGTTTCGTGGTTAAGTGCATTTAATTTGCAAGCGTTCTATCGGCTACGATAGGCGGATAACTGAGTCTTTTACCACACTTCGTTGATTTCCTGTCGTCTTTCTCTATGATAATGACAACCGATTTGACAACCAACAAAAAAGGCTACCCGCTTTAACGGGTAGCCGGTTGTCAACAGCGTTACCACTTACTTAGGGAGACAACGCCGATGACGAAGGTTCATTCTACGCCAGTCCGTACAAATCGCAACACTGACAAACCAAAAAAACCGCATCCCGATTTCCCGTTGACCTGCCACCCGACCGGACGCTGGTGTAAAAAGGTTCGTGGCAAGCTGCACTATTTTGGCAAAGCTATTGCCGACAATGGAGCATCGGCACAGACGGCTCTTGAGCTATGGCTGGAGCAAAAGGACGATCTGCTCGCCGGTCGGGTTCCACGTCCCAAAGGCGAAAGCGGACCGACGTTACGTAACCTTGCGAATCGGTTCCTGACCGCCAAAAAGCGTTTGGTCGATTCTGGCGAACTCTCCCCGCACACCTGGAAGGCTTACTTCGACATTTCCGAAAACGCCATCGCATTCCTGGGGAAGGATCGGCTGCTCTCGGATATTCAGCCTACCGACTTCGAGCGGTTGCGGTCGAACTGGTCGGCGAAATGGGGACCGACCCGCCTGAAGGCCGAAATCAACAGACTGAAAGTCGTTTTCAATTTCGCCTGGAAGAACGGCATCATCGACAAGCCGATCCGATTCGGGGAAGGGTTCGCCAGTCCGTCGGCGAAGGTTTTGCGGCTGCATCGAGCGGCTCAAGGTCCGAACATGTTCGAGCGTGACGAACTCCGCACCATGCTCGAATCGGCAAGCCAACCGTTACGCACGATGATCTTGCTGGGTGCAAACTGCGGTTTCGGGAATTCGGACCTTGGCTCATTGCCGTTGTCAGCTCTGGACCTGGAAGGCGGATGGATCGATTTCCACCGTGGCAAAACTGGCATCAACCGCCGTTGTCCGCTCTGGGCTGAAACGGTTCAAGCATTGCGGGAATGGTTGGCACGCAGACCGCAACCGAAAAACGAGAGCGACGTCAATCTGGTTTTCTTGACCGTCCGTGGCGTCGGTTGGGACTCTGTTTACCCGGTTCTTGCTCACCAAATGCGGAAACTGACCGACCGCCTCGGCATCATGGGACGCAGCTTCTATAGCCTGCGGCACGGCTTTGAAACCGTCGGCGGGGAATCCATCGACCAAGTTGCTGTCAGCGCCATCATGGGCCACGCCGATCAATCCATGAGCGCAAACTATCGAGAACGAATCAGCGACGCCCGCCTTCGAGCCGTGGGCGAGCACGTCCGGCAATGGCTATTCGGCACGCCGACGACGACGCAGGAAGGCGGTGCGGTATGACTACCGACAACGACCGCCTTGCACGGGCAATCGAGGAAGTGAAGGCCAAAATCAATGCGTTCGACGTTGCATCGACCGCCATTGTCAATGACATGACGGCGGAGGTTATCGAAGCCGCCGCCGCCAACCGCCAAGAAATAAAAACGAAGATGGACGCCTTCATGCAGTCGCCAAAATATCTTCGAGCCGTGGAGCAAGGCGAGCAAGCTGACGCCTTGCTCGCCAAGCAACTGGCAGCCGCCGGTATGGCAGCCTGGACGCCATCGGGAACGGAAGAACTGGTCGAGCTGGCGTATCGTCTCGGAATCGACACGGACCCGTTGACGGCGAAAGAAATACATCGGGAAGTCGTGAAGGCGGCACGGGAACTTGCGGCGACGATGACGCCGGTCGTCGAGGATCCCGCAATCATTTCGCACGGCAACCGATCCTACTCCGTCGGCGACGCCAAGCCTATCGTTGTCACCGTCGAGGAAAACGCCGTCTTGCAAGAGTTTCTGGCGAGCAAAACCGCCATGTCTACGAAGCGACTGGGAGGCCTCGTGTCGAACGTCGCTCGTGTCATCAAGCAACTGGAAAGGAAGTTCCCCGGCGCAGTCCACCGACCGGAAACCAAAGGAAATGGGTACTTCATCGCCGTAATAAAGTGACGTACCCACCGGGTATATATCCGACATACATTTCTTTACGTCCATGCATCATGATGATTGCATGGACGCAACAAAAACACCCACCGACGCCGTAGACCTCGTGCGGCATCTCGACCCCGACGCCATCCGGCAGCGTATCGACGCCATCGACCATGAGCGTGATGCGCTCATGGTCCTGCTCCGCGCCGCACGGCGTGCTAAGCCGAGAGAGGCGGTGTGCCATGCCGAGTAACATCGCACAGACCCCCCCCGTGCTCGCCAAGAGACTTGGCATCAACACACACAAAGTCCTCGGCTGGATTGCGACCGGGCAGCTGCGTGCGATCAATCTGGGCGATGGCTCACGTCCACGATGGCGAATTCTCGCCGACGACCTGGACGCATTCTTGGCAAGGCGAGCGGCGACGCCAGCAGCGAAACAGACACGACGGCGACGGAAGCCTGATCCGGCAGTGATTGAGTTTTTCTGACCGGCGAAGTGAAAAAAACAAAACATCCCGAACTATTTTGCGTGAAAAAAGCCCGCCGCCTTTGCCGGGTGAAGCGAGCTTTTTTCAGGAGACTGCTACCCATGATTTTAGACAAAACGACCGAACAAAGCAACTCGACAGCAGCGGAACTTGAAGACATATCCGTTGGTGAACTTATTGACCGGCATCCAAGCATGCGACCGCCCATCATCGACGGGTTGCTCCGAGTTGGCGAGACGATGAATCTGATCGCAGCACCCAAAACCAACAAGAGTTGGTTTGCCCTTGGGTTCGCGTGCTGCGTCGCATTGGGAAAGCCCATTTTGGGTTTCCCAACGTCGCAAGGCGATGTGCTGATTATTGACAACGAACTTCACGCAGAGACGCTAGCGAGCCGTCTGCGTCGTGTCACTGAGGCTTACGGTGTCGAGGCGAGAAACCGAATCCGCGTTCTCTCGCTTCGAGGCAAACTGCAAAATCTCGAATCGTTGCGTTCGTTCTTCCGCAAGAAATCACCAGGTCAGTTCAAGTTGATTATTTTGGACGCCTGGTATCGAGCACTGCCGATCGGCACAAACGAGAACGACAATGGCATGGTTGCGGGGTTGTACAACCTGCTCGACAGCTACGCCGATCATCTCCAAGCGGCATTCCTGCTGATACATCACACAAGCAAGGGCATCCAATCCGAAAAGGCAGTCACGGACGTTGGGGCTGGTGCAGGCAGTCAATCCCGTGCTGCGGATTCTCACTTGATTATTCGACCGCATGAAGAGCAAGACGCAGTCGTGCTCGAATGCGTGGTCCGATCATTCCCGCCCGTGAAACCGATTGCCCTTCGCTTTGAGTGGCCTTACTTTCTGCTAGCACACGACCTTGATCCAACCCAGCTTGCTAAGCCGGGACGGAAAAAAAAACCAGCCGAGAAGCCTGCCGAGCAACCAGCCGAACCGACGCCGGAAGATCCCGTGGAACTCCCCTGGGCATCGCAGCGATTCGCCCAGATGTTCGGATCTGTCGAGCCGAAAACAAAGTCAGTCATAATCGAGGACGCACGGCTTGGCGGTGTGCCATCCAAACTCATTCCCGGACTGCTTCAGGCGGCAATCGACCGTTCGCAGTTGCACGCGAAATGTGACCAAAACGACAAGCGGAAAATCTACATCCAAAATGTGCCTTTCGCCGCAGAAAAACCTAGTCGCAAACGCAATCGGCAAGCCAAAGGAAAAAAAGGGTGATGCGCACGAAAAACACACTAAAACACGCACTTCGCTAGGCGTGGACTTAGCGAAACCCGCTTTTTGGCAAAAGTATATGTCTCTCTCCCCCCGAAAAATCCCCCACACCCCCTGTGTATCGCTGAAGCGATGCACAGGGTTGGGCAAAAAAGAGAGACGCCCCCCCCTGGAGAATCTAAGCGATGCGAAGTCCGACCGCCTTGACTTTGAAAGCCCTACGCCAGCGGGGAAGTATCGCCTGCGTGGTGGAGCGATGGATCGCACAAGCAGGTATCCGAGTGGATGCGTTCGGGTTCGCTGATGTTTTGGTTGCCGATCCCCTGGAGCGTCGGATTACGCTCGTGCAGGCAACCAGTCTAAGCAACGTGAGTGCAAGGGTAGCGAAGATTCGCAGCAAGCCGGAAGCGGCAACGTGGATCGAGGCCGGCGGTGCAATCGAGGTTTGGGGTTGGATCAAACGAGGCGGTATCTGGCGGGTGAAGATCGTGGCGATTGAGGGCGGTGAACTTGAACCCGTGGTAGTGGTAAAGCCGAAACGCAAACCGCGGGGTAACTGGAATCCTGTGGAACTCTTTTCTTAGGAGGAATGTTTGATGGAAACGATGACCAAAAAGAAAACGAATCTAGATAGGTTTTCTCCCAGCACGGTATCCGAGTTGGAAGATTCTCTACGGGAAATTGCGATGGACGAACAGCCGCTTACCCTTCGTGGTTTGAATAACCTGAAAGTCAAAAAAAAGTTCAAGGATTTAATTCCGCCACTGTCGCCGCAAGAGTTGTCGCAACTTGAGGAAAATATCAAAATCGACGGATGCCGCGACGCGCTGGTGACGTGGAAAAACACGCTGGTTGATGGCCATAACCGTTATGAGATTTGCACTCGGAACGGCATCAAATTCAAAACGCTCGAAAAGGAATTCGCCAACGACGACGAAGCGTGCATTTGGATAATCGACAACCAGCGAGGCCGACGCAATCTGCCGGACATTGACCGCATCATGTTGGCGAATCGGCGGCGTGAGATCGTGGCGGCGAAGGCGAAGGCGAATCAGAAAGCCGAAGGCAATCCTCTCGGAAAAGCAAAAAGTGCTTTGGGCAATATTGCCAAAAGCACTCCCGTTCACACCCGCGACGAACTCGCCAAGGCCGCCGGCGTCGGTGCGCGAACATATGACGCTGGCGTGGCGGTCCTGGAAGCCGCGAAGAATGGCACGATTCCGCCAGAGGTTCTTGAAGATGTTCGCCGTGGTCGTGCGTCGATTAGCCGCGTTGCCAAAGATATCAAGGACGCATCGCGAAAAAAAGACCGCAAAAATAAAAGAATAGAAGCCGCGAAAGGTGTCGAACTCGATCGCCGGATTATCGTTGGCGACTTCCGAGAACACGCCGACAAAATATCAGATGGATCGGTATCGCTGATATTCACTGACCCACCTTACGATAAAAAAGCATCGGCCATGCTGCCAGCGCTTGCCGAATTCGCTGCAGCAAAGTTGGCGGTTGGCGGATCACTAATTTGCTATGTCGGCCAAACTCAACTGCCGGCGGCGTTGGATGCGTTTCGCTTTCACTTACGCTATTGGTGGACGATTGCCTGCGTGCATTCTGGAAAAAGCACAGTCATGCGTGAATACGGCATTAACGCTGGATGGAAAGCGGTGCTCTGGTTTGTTAAAGAGACTCGCGACGATGACCGCGTATTCGTGAGCGACGTAATGAGCGGAGGTGAAGAAAAGACGCATCACGACTGGCAGCAATCGCAATCCGAGGCGGAATATTGGATTGAGAAATTGTGTCCTACCGATGGCATCGTATGCGATCCATTTATCGGCGGCGGAACAACCGGTGCGGCGGCGAGTAAACTCAAACGGGAATGGATTGGGTTCGAGATCGATCCTGATACCGCCAAAATCGCAAGCGAGAGGTGCAAAAAATAGTGAGAAGGACGCGATTCCGGCGACGGAACTACGCCAACGAATCAGAACACGCATATTGATCAAGATCGGTGGGAACGGCTGATGGAAGTCGAGAGTATTGAGCGGGCATCCATCAGCAATATCGGCAAGTTTCTAGAGGGCAAAAGATGACCAATGACACCGACGCCCGTGCTGAAATCGAGGCGTGCCTGAATCGGCTTCATCGTTCGGCGGTTGCTGGAAACGGTGAAGGAGCGGATTGCAAATTGAAGATTTCAAATTGCAAATTGTGGCTCGCCGTCATGATTGACGCCACCGCCAAAAGATGATTTCCGAGGCTGAAGCGTAAGCGAGGCGGCCTGAATGCCTCG
>SIAQ01000060.1 GCA_009697105.1 Gemmataceae bacterium
TTCTACGAAGCATTTCCGCCCGAGAAGGCCCGTGACTACGTACGGCGGATCGACTAAAGCACGGCAGTTGGCTCAACATCGCGGAATGTGAATTGAGTTGCATGACCAGCCAATGCATAAAGGACCGACGGATCGGCGACCTTGAAACGCTGCAGACCGAAATTGCTGCGTGGTCCGCCCGTGTCAACAAGAAGCAACGAGCCGTCGATTGGCAATTCACCATCGACAAAGCAAGGGTAAAATTAAAGCGGCTCTATCCCGAAATTTAGTCTGGACAGGGCACTATTCATTCCCAGAAGAAGCACTAAACGCTACTTCTGGCTCGCCAGGAACGCGATCAGATCGACGAACTCGGCCTCGGTCAGGCGTTGCTCCAGCCCCTCGGGCATCGAACTGATGGCGGATGGGTGTTGCTCATCGATGTTGCCTCGAAGCACGACATGCTTGTGGCCCTGGTTGTCCGCCAGAGTGATGGTTGTCTCGGTTTCGGTGAGCTTGACGCCGTTCAACGTCTTGCCGTTCTTGAGCGCGACCGTCAACGTGCCGAAGCTCGGTGGGATCGTGCGGCTCGGTTCGAGGATCGAATCGATCAGGTAGATTCGCGAGAAGCGTGCCCCAACAGCGGTCAACTCGGGGCCAATACGCTCGCCTTGATCGCCCATTCGATGGCAGTTGATGCATTGGGATTTGTTCTTATCGAAGAATATCGTACGTCCCCGCTCCGCGTTGCCCGGACGGCTGAGGGCGGCCTGCGTCCGTTTTTCGTGCTCGACCTTGGCGCTCTTGCGGCGGAAGCGGAGGTGAAACTCGACGGGGCTATCGCCGCCGATCTGCACGAGGAGACGGTTGACGCCCTTGCCGAATGAACCGAGGAAGCGATCGGAGTCGATCTGATACTTGCCAGGTTGCGCTCGGCGATGGATTGATTTTCCGTTCAGCCAAACTTCAAAGTTGCCTCGCGCCGAGGCCAGGAACTCCACGGGCATCTCGGCAGGAACCGCGATATCGGTGAAGGCGAACCGCACGGGCTTGGCCAAATCTTGTTGCGGTGTCAGCGTCAGGCGCGACTCGGAATCCGTGGCGAACACGGTTCGCCAGTCGGCGCCGGGTATTGACAACGGACGACCGAATCGCGCGAGCACCCCGACGGCGGCATCGGCGGGCATCGCCGGGCCTGTTTGCCAGCGGACGAGGACGCCTGTCGCATGCAGTTCGGCGACGGCGAGGTCCATTATTACGATTTCGCTGTCCTTCCACCTCGTAAGAGCCGTCACAGCGATTGTCAGCACTTCCGCGGAGGGGCTGCGCTTGGCGAAGTCCGCAACGAGGTGCGCATGTTTGGTTTCGCCCAACTCAGCGATGCATTGAAATGCCATCAATCCGACGTCGCGATCGTTCATCGCCTTGACGGCCAGTGGAACGACGCGCGGTTCACGCAGCCGACGCAACGCATCGAAGCAGGCCACGCGGGTCTCAATATCGGCGTCCGCGAGCAACTTCAACAGCGGCTCAACGGCAGGCTTCACGTTCAGTTTGCCTACAGCACCGATGGCGGCGTGACGCACTCGCACGTCTTTGTCCTGGATCGCTTGCAATGCCGATTCGCGTCCCTCCGTTGCCCGCAGCTCGCCCAGCGTTTCGATCACGGCAGCACGGACGCGCGGATCGGATGACTTCAACCGTGACGCCACTACTGCTCCGGCCTCCGTATACTTCGGGTACGCCCCAAGGCGACGCAGAATCGCCGCGAGCGAGTCACCGTCCTCGAGCAACGCAGCATACTTCGCGAGGATGGCCGGCGCGTTGGCGTTGGCCTCTTGCATCAGGATCGTTAGCGCCGTCAGTCGATTCGCGGGACCGAGATCACGCCGCACGATGCTGTCGAGCGCGTCACGCACCTCGGGTGTCAGTTGCGCGGGCAGTGCCGTGAGGAGGGCGGCGGTCGTGGCGATATCCTTTTCCACCTTCAGCCATTGGGTGAGTGTCGCCAATCGCACGGGTACTTTCTCGCGCTCCATTCGTTTCAGGATCACGACGCGCTCGGTGTGACTGTCGTTTGTCAACCAGCGGTCGAGGGCTTTTTCGATCGCCTCGGTGCGCTCCCACGTTTCGGTGTTGGCAGGACGCGGGCCGGGACGATAGCCCCAATATTTCCAAGGCGCCGGTTTCTTATAGACACGCATTAGTAATGCCGCGTACTGCCGGCGGTGTTCGGCCTCTTTCGTTTCGCCGAGCCTTTCGATCAAACCGTCAACTACCGCAGGTTCATGACGATCGGAAAGCGCACGCAGCGCGATCGTGCGCATCGCCAGATTGTCCGATTGATTGAGAATCTTGAGCACCGCCGGCCAATTGTCGGCGCGACGCAACGTCTGCATCGCTGCCTGAGCGAAGGCGGGCGCGTCGTCAGGCTTGGTCACGTTCGTCGTCAACCACTCCGGCGCATCGGTCCAGCGCAGGCGGCCCAATGCGATGACGATCTCCAACATGATTCTCGGATCGCCACGATCCTTCAGCGTTGCAAGAAACCTGGCGATTTCGACATCGCCCCGGCCGGCGTCGAGCTTGTGCTTCACGAGAATGGGATCGGTCAAGTCGCCGAGGATGCGAATCGCTTGAGCGCGAACGCTCGGTGGAACGTCGTCTTCCGCCATCACCAGCATGTCACCCAGGCCGGTTCCTTCTTTGCCTTTTGAAAGCGCCAAGAGTGCATGACCAATGCCGAGCGGACCGAGCTTGTTGGCGCGAAAGGCGTTCCCAAGGTCATTGCGGCCGGCGTCTCCCCGGCGTTCGTAGGCAGCCTGGGCCTCGCAGCGCTCGAAATAGCTTTCGGAGTTGAGCTTTTCGAGATCGGACTTCGGCTTCTTTTTGACAGATTCGGAATCCTGTCCCACGTAACGCACGTGATAGATGCGTCCGCGGCCACGCTTGGGTCGCTGGCCGTCGGCGTAGTCGGCGATCATGAGCGTGCCATCGCGCTGCACGACGGCGTCGGTCGGCTTGAACGGGTAGGTGTCCTTCGAGGCGCCGCTAAGGAACTCGATTTCCTTTACGGGTGCGAAGCTCGAACCGGCTTGTTTCAATGGATAGCGGACGACGGATTTTCCCCATTCGCAGAAGAAGAGATTGCCGCGATACTCCGGCGGAAATTGGGTTTCGAGATAGCAAACGCCGCCGGCGGAGGAGCCGAGACTAAAATCGCCGATCGGTTTCATGGCATGATCGGGGCGTTCGTAATAGTCGTAAGGGTAGCCGTGATCGGCGCCGAAGAAGCTGTGGCAGACGCGGATCATGTAG
This sequence comes from Gemmataceae bacterium, assembly GCA_009697105.1. GTDB lineage: Bacteria > Planctomycetota > Planctomycetia > Gemmatales > Gemmataceae > SIAQ01. Next base: position 3,298 of record SIAQ01000060.1, read on the forward strand.
GTCCCGCCGTCGTTCTCGTTATCGCGCGTGAAGACGTTTAGCTCGGCATCAAGGGCGATGTCGTAGATGTTACGCAGGCCGGTTGAAAAGATGTGCAGGTCACGCCCATCGGGTCGGCAGCGCAGAATGCCGCCGCCGTTGAAGACCAGGCGATCGCCTTCGGGGCGTGGGACGTTGACACCGTTGTCGCCGACCGCGAGGTAGAGCCAGCCATCGTGTCCGACGACGACGCCGTTGGCGCAGTGCAGCCGCGAGGAATTATCTTCGGGTTTCAGGCCGAGCCCGGTCAGCAAGTCCTTGCGTTCGTCCGCGATGCCGGTTTTCTTTGTATCACGCAACGCAGTCAGGAATGGGGCATGCATGACGTACACGACGCCGTCGTGGTAGGTCAATCCCTGGATCGAATTGAAGCCCTTGGCAAAAACCGTCGCCCGGTCGGCATAGCCGTCGCCGTTGGTGTCCTCGACGAGCCGGACCTCGCTTTTGACCTTGCCGTCCGTGCCCAGTCCTGTCATGTAATCGATGGCGACAAAGACAGCGCCCGGCTTTGGGCCAATCGAAATGACCGACGGATACTCGATCAGCGGATCGCAGGCGAACAGCGTCGCCTTGAACCCAGCCGGTACTTTGACGGGCGGAAAGCGTTTCTCCGTATCGGGGCCGACGGACGCCGGTCCGCCGCCCTTAAGGAAGATGCCGCTGAGAGCGGCGAGGCCGATTGCCACGACGAGCAGAATGCGAGCAAAGGTTTTCATGAGCCTCCTCCTCCCCGCTTAGCGATCGCGCGGCGTCATGCGAGCACTGAACGGAGAACGGCAATTCTTTCACCACACCAGGATACCGCTCGCCGGTCCGCGTTCCTTTCAAGAATCAGGAATCAGCCCAAATTTCTGGTTTCCGACCCCTGACTCCGAGTTGTCGGCGGTGTTGGAAAGTGCCACCCTCACCCCAAGAACCACCGCATCAGCTCGTGGCCTTTCTCAAACACCTGGCTCGCCTGGTCCGCGACGATCTCGTCATACGAAGTCTGCCCCTGCGGCTTCACGCCTGTCCCGGCGACGGCGAACGGGACCATGCCATACGCATGTGCCCGCGTTCGCAACGGCGTGCGGTGGTCCGGCGAAATCAGGATTCGCCAGTCGCCGTGGCTCGGCAATGCCGCCAGCAACGGACCGACGATATGTTCGTCGATCCGCTCGAGCGCTTTGACCTTTTCGTCGACCTTGCCTTCGTGCGATGCTTCATCCGGCGCCTCGACGTGCACACAGACCAGGTCGTGCGACTTGATCGCTTCGATGGCGTAGCGGCCCTTGGCAGCATAATCGGTGTCGAGGTAACCCGTCGTGCCCGGCACGTCGATGCGCGTCCAGCCGAGCAACACGCCGACGCCGCGAACGAGATCGACGGCGCTGATGATCGCTCCTTTTTTTCCATACTGCTCGGCGAACGGCTGGAGCGATGGCGCGACGCCCTGGCCCCACAGCCAAATCTGCGTTGCATCGCGCTTACCTTCGGAACGTCGGCGGACGTTCGTCGGGTGATCGCGCAGCACCGCTCGGCTGCGGGCCATCAGGTCGCGCAACAGGTTCGAGCCGGGGCCTTTGGGCAGGTGGCCGGCGATTTGCTGATCGGGGACGTCATGTGGCGGTTGGGCTTTTGTCTCGGTGGTGAACGGCGCGTCATCGCCTCGATAGATGAGGATATTGCGATAACTCACGCCGGCGTGGAATTCGAGTGTGCCACGCAGGCCGTCGAAGTTCACCGGCCCGCCGAGCTGCGTTTGAATCGCGAGTATCAACTCTTTGCCGTCCTCGGGTGTGATATGCCCGGCGGTGAAGTCGCGCATCTCTTCATTTTCGACATGCACGAGGTTGCAGCGAACCGCCCAGTCTTTCGGGCCGAGCTTCAAACCCATCGCGGCGGTTTCGAGCGGCGCGCGGCCTGTGTAGACGACGAGCGGATCGTAGCCGAACAGACTCAGCGTGGCGACATCGCTGGCTGGCGTGAGCGTCGGGGGCACGTTGTCGGTGCGACCGACGAGGCCGATCTGGGCGACGCGATCCATGTGCGGCTTCTTCGCAGCCTGCAACGGCGTCTTGCCGCCGAGCGATTTTTGCGGTTCATCGGCGCAACCATCAGGGATGACGATGACGAATTTCATTTGGATTCCTCAGTTTCAAGCCCGCAGGCGAGCGCGAGCGGGTCAGGGGCACCGTCACCCGCGCAGGCTCGCTCGCGCTCGCCTGCGGGCTTGGATGTTGTTACTTTTTTCTCGCAACCACCACCACATAACGACAATAGTGCTGCCAACTCGGGGCCACGTCCAAGATCCAATCATCGCACCGAGTTAGCATGCGCTTCAGGGTTGCCATTCGCACAACCCGGCCCAGCATCGCGACAAGCTGATGTCCCGATACCGAGACCTCCGCGAAATGGCGGCGCAACACAGTCAGATCGCGCGGTTGCAACGGCGTCTCATCGACAGTTCGATGCTTACCCGGATAGGGCAACGTCGACCGCGCCCAGTTAAGCACGCGGTTGCCTGCCCACGGTTCACAGAATACCGCGATCCCGCCCGGCGCGAGGATGCGATTCAGTTCGCGACCAGCCCGATCAATGTCCAGATGATGCAAAACCGCGTTGGCCCAAACCCGATCGAATGCGCCATCGCAGAACGGCAACGCTTCGCCATCGCACACGACACGGTCGAACGTCACGCCGTTGGCTCGCGCCCGCATGCCGGCCTCGCGCACATAGCCGAGCGAGAGGTCGCATGCCGTCACCCGAGCACCACGCCGGGCCAACACGACCGACGCCATACCGTGCCCGCAACCGAGATCGAGAACGCGCAAACCGTCGACGTTGCCGAGAGCCGCTATTGCAGGTGCGATCCACGATTCGTGATCGAGGTAGGCGTCATCATCGACGAGGTAATCCGCAGGCAGCAGCGCTTTCGCGCGGGCATCGGCCTGCGAATCGTGAAAGGCTCGCTCCTGGAGCAATCGCGCGTGCGACATTGGGGGCCATCCTTGGGATTCGCGTTTTCCGCTTGCGGCTTAGCGCTCGGAGCATCCCATGTGAGCGCTAAGCCGCAAGCGGTGGATCAATGATGCCCCTTGTCCGCCAGCCAGCGTTCCGCGTCGAGCGCTGATTGACAGCCCGACCCCGCGGCCGTCACGGCCTGGCGATAGTAGCTGTCGGCGACATCACCGGCGGCGAAGACGCCTTCAATGCTCGTGTCGGTGCGGTGCGACTTCGGCCAAATGATATAGCCCTTCGGATCGGTCTGCAGCTGGCCGCCGAGGAAGTCGGTGTTCGGCGTATGCCCGATGGCGAGGAAGACGCCGGTGACATCGAGCGTTTCCGTGCCGTCGTCGATCGTGCTCTTGAGTCGGGCCGCCGTCACGCCGGATTGCTCGGTGCCGATCACTTCGTCGAGCGTGCGGTTCCACTTCATCGTGATCTTGGGATTTTCGAGGGCCCGCTGAGCCATAATTTTGCTCGCCCGCAGTTCGTTGCGACGGACGACCATGTGGACCTGGCTGGCGAATTTGGTGAGATACGTCGCCTCTTCGACTGCCGAGTCGCCGCCGCCGATGACGACCAACGGCTTATTGCGAAAGCGGGGCAGGGCGCCGTCACAGACAGCACATGCGGTGACGCCGTTGTTCTTGTAACGATCCTCCGACGGCAGGCCAAGGTAGTTCGCCCGCGCGCCCGTGGCGATGATGAGGGCGAGCGCGTCGAAAGCGCCGCTGTCGCGCGTCGTGAGTTTGAAGGGATGCTTGCCAAGTTCGACCTTGACGACATCATCGGTGACGATGCGCGTACCGAAACTCGCGGCCTGCTGGCGCATCAATTCCATAAGCTCGGGGCCGTAGGCTGCACGTTTGCCCTGATGCACCTTCTTGCCCTCGGAATAATGTGCGACGTTAGCGAAGCGGTCCGGCGGTAACGCGGACTTCAGCAGCTGGTTGAACGCCGAGTTATCCGCGAACGGCCAAGCCGGGAAGTTTTCGACTTCCGTGGTGAGATTGAGCTGCCCCAGAGGCAGCGTGCCGTTGACGCGATTGGCGTCCCACGTCGCGGAACCTTCGATGACGAGCGGTTGCAGGTTAGCGCGGGCACAGTAGATTGCAGCGGTCCAACCCGCCGGCCCGGACCCGATGATGACGACTTTCTCGGACATTCGATTGTGACTCCCTGAAACATATAGCCCGCCATTGATGGCGGGTGACGCTCGATCCCGCCATCAATGGCTGGCTATATAGATGAGGAATATGCTATGAACTCGTTCGCCGTGGAACATTGACGCTTTAGCACTCCGCCCCGTACAACATAAGTATCTCTGCCTGCCTTGACTCGTTCCATCGCTTCATCGAGGAGATAAACATGTTCGTTGCTTCCCGCCGGTGCATGTTGGCGCTCGCGATCGGTCTGGTCGCTGTCGTATTTGAACCTATTTTCGCGCAAGAGAAAGTCGATCCCATCGTCGAGCGGATGCGCAAGGACGTCACGTTTCTCGCTTCCGATGAATGCGAAGGCCGAGGCGTCGGCACAAAGGGGCTTGACAAGGCTGCCGACTACATCGCGGCTCAGTTCAAGTTGGCTGGCCTCAAGCCGGGCGGCGTCAACGGCACTTACTTCCAGCCCTTCCCGTTCGCGACCAACGCCCAACTCGACGGCGCCAGCACGGTAACGCTCGTCGGGCCGAAAGACAAAAAAATCGAACTCAAGCAAGGCACCGACTTCGAGGTCATGGGCTCGTCCGCGCCGGCCAAGTTCACCGCGCCGCTCGCTTTCGTCGGCTACGGCACCACCGCGCGTGACACCATGTATGACGACTACGCCGGCATCGACGCCAAAGGCAAGATGGTCATCACGCTTCGCCGACTGCCGAATTGGAACGACAAGGCCAAACCATTCGACGGCGCCAACAAGGATGAGATCGCCGGCCTCGACATCAAACAGTTCAATGCCCAGGGTCACAAGGCTATCGGCGCCATCCTTGTCAACGACGCCACCGAACCCAAAGACGCACTGATGCCGTTTGGCACGATGGCGAAAGGTATCTCCACGGTGTCGGTGCCGTTCATTCAACTCAAGCGAAGCGTTATCGACACCCTGCTCAAGGACACCGTTGGCAAAGGCCTGGAGGAAACCGAGAAAGCGATCGACGCCGACCTCAAGCCGCGCAGTGCTGTGCTCAAAGGCTGGTCGATTAGCGTCGAGATCAAAGTCAAACGGCAAGAGACGCCCGTCAAGAACGTCATCGGTGTTGTGGAAGGCAGCGGCTCGCTCGCCAAGGAGACTGTCGTCGTTGGCGCTCACTACGACCATCTCGGCTTCGGCGGGGCGGGCAGCCGGGCACCGGGCAAGAAAGACATCCACCACGGTGCCGACGACAACGGCTCAGGCACGACCGCCATGGTCGAACTGGCGCGCCGCTTCAGCACTTCGGAAACCCAAAACCGCCGACGTATGGTCTTCATGGCCTTCACCGCCGAGGAACGCGGCCTGATCGGCTCACGCCATTTCACGCGTGTCGAGCCGTTGTTCCCGATCAAATCGATTGCGGCGATGTTCAACCTCGATATGGTCGGGCGCTTGAAGGAAGACCCGAAAACGAAAAAGACCAAGCTGCTCGTTGAAGGCATCGGCACCGCGAAGGAATTCGACAGCCTGGTCACGAAACACAATCCGGGACTTGAACTTGTCAAGAAGCCGGGCGGGTATGGGCCGAGCGATCACGATTCGTTCTATGGCCAAAAAATTCCGGTGTTGTTCTTCTGGACCGGCACGCACGAAGACTATCACAAACCAAGCGATACCTCCGACAAGCTCAACGTGGAGGGTATGAAGCGCATCGCCGATTACGCGGAAAAGGTCATCGACGACTTGCGAACGAACGAGAAGCGCTATGAGGTGGTTTACCTGCCGCGGCAGTTCACGGGCGGGGTCGGGGCGTTTCCAAAGCTTGGCATCGTGCCCGATTACGAGTTCGGCGGCAAGGGTGTACGCATCGAAGGCGTCGCCGCTGGTGGTCCCGCTGCCGCCGCCGGGCTGAAAAAAGACGATGTCATCATGCAGATGGCCGGCAAGACAGTCGGCGATGTCACCGGCTACATGGCGGTCCTGCGAACGCAGAAGGCGGGGACGCCGCTGGAACTTCGTATCCTGCGCGACGGGAAAGAGATGCAGTTGAAAGTGACGCCGAAGTAAATCCCCGCTTGCCGTTTAGCGCTCGCATGGCGCCGTGCGAGCGCGTAATTGCAGGCATCACCTTGTGACGTTTTTCCGAGCCGCGACCGTCAGGGAGCGGCCGACAAGGTGCGCACGTCATCCAGTCGGCCGCTCCCTGACGGTCGCGGCTCGGAAAGAGTCATGTACTCCTTGAAATCGTCAAGCGGTGCATCAAAGTCCATTTGCTACTTCGCCAGTTCCTTGCGCTTGTTCGCGATCAGTGCCAGCAGCGCTTTCTGCGGGTCGGCGAATTTCTTGATGCCCTCGGCCATCAACGTATCCTCAAGTTTTTGCAAATCGACAAGCTTCGCGATCTCCGCAAGCACGGCGGGCGCGGGCAGCTTGTCCACCTGGCGCGTGAACGACTCACCGCTGGCCTCGGTCAAATCGTTCGTGCCGGGCGGATTGGTCTCGATGTCGGAACCCGCGAATGCTTCGACGTATTTCGTCGCCTTGTCGCTGGCCTTCTTCGTGCCGGTGCTGGCGAAGATCATTTCCTGTTTGAGCGAGAGTTTCTTGTCGGCCCAGAACTGCTGATTCATCTGCCAAATCTGCTTGGCGTTGACGATGCCGACCTGCCCCTGCGCCTCAGCCGATAGTTGCGGCAGATGTTGCTCCGTATAGACATCGACTCGGCTTACGAAGATGCTGTAGACTGACTTGAACGTACCGAGCGAACCATGTCGTTGCGCCCCGCGCCAGATGCCGTCGCGGGCGGCACTGTACTGTCGCGGCGTGAAAATCAGTGTCACATTGAGCGTGATACCGGCGGCGGCCAAATCCTCCACCGCGGCGAGACCGGCGGGCGTTGCGGGAACCTTGATCATTCGATTCGTATGTCCCGCGCTCCACTTTTTACCCAACTCGACATAACGCCGCGATCGCTCGGCGAGCGGCATGTTCAGCGTCGGGTCTTCGAGTAGCGGGTCAAGCTCGAAGCTGACGTAGCCGTCGTTGCCCTTGGTTTCCTGCCAAACCGGCTGAAACACCGCCTGCGCCTGGCGAACGAGCAGGTCGGTCACTTGCCAGGCAACCGATTCATCATCGAGCCCGTCGCGCATCAACTTGACGAGGTCGCCATCGAATCGCCCGGTCTTAATTAAATCCGCGATGATGATCGGATTGGAAGTCGCCCCGGTCACACCCAGCGCGCGATTGCGCTTTACCAGGTCAGGGTCAATCGAATCGAGCCAAAGTTTCGTGCCGGCGGCGATCAAAGATTTCAAGGGAGATGTCATTAGTCATTGTTCCTTTGTCATTAGCCCGTGGTCTGTAGTCCGTAGTCTATAGCTGGCACAACGGACGCGACGAACCGATGTTATCTATAATAAACGCCTGACCTGCTACTGACCACTGACCACGGACCAAGGACTACCGACCAATGACTAATTTGAAAAACCGCGTTGCCCTGGTAACCGGATCGGGGCGTGGCATCGGCCGGGCGATCGTGATCGCGCTGGCGAAGGCCGGGGCGCGCGTCGCGCTGACCGCACGCACGGCGGGCGAGTTGGAGGAGGCAGTCGGCGTCATCCGGGCGGCGGGTGGGACGGCTGTTGGCATCGTCGCGGACTTGATGGCCAAGGATGCCGTCCCCGCGTTAATGCGCGACGTCAACGACCAGCTTGGGCCTATCGAGATTCTCGTCAATAACGCCGGCATCGGGTCGAGTTCTGACCCCAAGCCTGTTGCAAACTTCAACGACGAGTTCTGGGAGACGACGCTGTACCTGAACCTCACGGTGCCGTACAAGTTGAGCAAAGCCGTCCTGCCGACGATGCTCGCGAAAAAGTGGGGCCGAATCATCAATGTGGCGTCGATCAATGGCAAGATTCCGAGCCTGCACGGCGTCGCCTACACCGCCAGCAAACATGGCCTGCTCGGCTTGACGCGCACGCTGGCCCTGGAGGTGGCGAAGGAAGGCGTCACCGTCAATGCGATCTGCCCTGGCCCAGTCCATACGGCCATGAACGACAAACGCATCGAGTACGACGCCCAGCGGCGTGGCATGTCGTTCGCGGAGATTGAGCAAGCGATGACGCCGATCGGCGGCCGGCTCGAACCCGACGATATCGCTCCGATGGCGGTCTTCCTGGCAGCGGACGAAGCCCGCATGATCACCGGTCAAGCCTACAACATTTGCGGCGGCGTGTTGCTGTATTGATTCGCGTCCCTCCTGCCTTTCCGCTTGCGGCTTAGCGCTCGGATTGTCCCACGCGAGCGCTAAGCCGCAAGCGGAAAACAGGGAATTGAAACCTCTCCGATTCCGAGGTAATCATGCGAGTCGATCTCGTACAAACCACCACGCGCGACGGCGTTCGGCTCGACGGTATGCTGCAACGTGCCACGTCGTCAATCAACGCGCCGGCCGATGGCGTCATCTTCGTGCATGGTACGGGTGGGAACTTTTACGCTTCAATGTTATTCGACGCGCTGGGCGAGCGCTTTCTCCAGCGCGGCTGCGCGGTGTTGCGAGTCAACACCCGCGGGCATGACGGCATCAGCAATGTCGTCACCGCGAAAGGCGGTCGCCGACTCGGTGCGGCATACGAATGCGTTGACGACTGTCGACACGATCTCGCGGCGTGGGTTGACTATCTCAAGGCGAACGTCGGGCCGCGCGTGATTCTGGCGGGGCATAGTCTCGGCGCGGTTAAATGCATCTATGCACTGGCGCAAGATGCGACGATCAACGTCGAGCGGGCAATCGCGATTTCGCCGCCAAGACTTTCGTATTCGTGGTTTTGCGATAATCCGGAAGGCCCGCGATTTTTGGAATCGTATCGCCAGGCCGACGCATTGATGCAAGCGGGGGCGCCGAATGCACTGCTGGAGGTTTCGCTGCCATTGCCCATGGTCATCACCGCTGGCGGATATGTCGAGAAATACGGTCCGGACGAGCGTTACAATTTTTTGCCGCACCTCCGGTATGTCCGCGTGCCGATGTTGCTGGCGTTCGGCGGAATCGAAGTGGCGAATAACATGGCGTTCCGTGGCGCCCCGGAAGCGGCGTCCGCGCTTGCGAGTGACAAACGCCTGCTTAGCGTCGTCAGGATTCCGGATGCCGATCATTTCTACACGGGTAAGCGCGATGATCTCGGCGAGGCGATTGTCGGTTGGCTGTAACCAATTCGTTTCTGCCGCTTGCGGCTTTGCGCTCGCGTGAGATTACCTGAGCGCTAAGCCGCAAGCGGCAAACAGCCAGGTCATTCGCCGAATCGGGCTTTTCTTGGCGGATGAAATTTGCTATCTCTCCGCCGCATCGTACTTTTTTGCAAGGATGCCGATTATGCGTAAATACCTCCCGCCTATCTTTGCTATTTCGCTCGCTTTTCTCATGGTGGCGGTTCCGTCGCTTTACTATCGTGCCTATTCCATCAAGTATCGCAATCTTCGCGTCGTTGAGCCGGGCGTTCTCTATCGCAGCGGGCAGATGACGGTGGCTCGCCTGGAGAGCGTTGTTCGCACGCACGGCATTCGCTCGATCGTCTGCTTGCGAGGCGAAAAGGACAATATTGACAAAGATGAAGAAGCCTGGGCCAAGGCGAATAACATTCACTTCGTGCGCATGGCACCGCTGTCTTGGGCGCCGGACGCCAACGGCGTCATCCCGGCCGAGGTGAATGCCACGACTTTCAGCAACGTAATGGCCGATCCGAAGAACCACCCCGTACTGGTCCATTGCTTCGCCGGCGTGCATCGCACCGGCATCATGTGTGCAATTTTCCGCATCGATTTTCAAGAGTGGACGCCGACGGAAGCGTTGAATGAGATGCGCACCAACGGCTACACGATCCTCGACGACCACGACGATATTCGCGGCTACTTTGCCCGAAGGCGCATGCCGCAGACCGATCGAATTCGCACGGCCATTCCTGTTTCGCGGGCTACACGTCGCGGTTTGTAGGAATTGATGAATCGGCACCTGGCGCTCGCGTGGGATATTCCGAGCGCCAAGCCGCAAGCGGAAAACAAAATCCGCGGTTGATTTTGGTTCGCTGCACACCACGTCGTGCTTCTGGTTTCTTGTCAAGTGGCAATCGACCCTTGACGACAGCCCCACTTCCCCGAAGATTATCCTTAAGTTTTTTTGCGCTGATTTCACGACTTTCCGCTTTCGCCATCGCCACCCATGCGCTGGCGCGATCGGCCTGGGATACTACCTCGAATGCCGAAACGTACCGATCTCAAGAAAATCCTCCTCATTGGTTCCGGACCGATCATCATCGGGCAGGCGTGCGAGTTTGATTACTCCGGCACGCAGGCGTGCAAAGCGCTCCGCGAGGAAGGATACACTGTCGTTCTCGTCAACTCCAACCCGGCGACGATCATGACCGATCCGAGCACAGCGGATCGCACCTACATTGAGCCGATCACCTGGGAAATCGTCGCGAAGATCATCGAGAAGGAACGCCCCGACGCTCTTCTGCCGACACTCGGCGGCCAAACCGGTCTCAACACAGCGATGGATTTGTACAAGCACGGCATTCTCGAAAAGTTCGGCGTCGAGATGATCGGCGCCCGCGCGGATGTTATCGACAAGGCTGAGGACCGGCAAAAATTCAAGCAAGCGATGATCAAGATCGGACTTGAGGTACCGAAAAGCTTCGCTGTTCACACGCTGTCCGAAGGCTTGAATATTCGCGATGAAATCGGCCTGCCCTGCGTCATCCGCCCCAGCTTTACGATGGGCGGGACCGGCGGGGGCATCGCTTACAACCGCGAGGAATTCATCGAGCTCGTGACGCGCGGTCTCGACCTTTCGCCGACGACCGAGGTGCTAATCGAAGAATCGGTCATCGGTTGGAAGGAATACGAACTCGAAGTCATGCGCGACGTGGCCGACAATGTCGTCATTATCTGCTCGATCGAAAATTTCGATCCAATGGGCGTGCACACGGGCGATTCGATCACCGTGGCGCCGGCGCAAACGCTTACAGACAAAGAATACCAGCGGATGCGTGATGCCGCCCTGAAGATCATCCGCGAGATCGGCGTGGAGACGGGCGGGAGCAATATTCAATTCGCGACCGATCCGGCGACCGGGCGCATGATCGTTATTGAGATGAATCCGCGCGTCAGCCGATCAAGCGCGCTGGCGTCAAAGGCGACCGGCTTCCCGATTGCCAAGATCGCCGCCAAACTCGCCATCGGGTATCGGCTCGACGAATTGCGCAATGACATCACGCGCGAGACGCCGGCCTGTTTCGAGCCAACCATCGATTATGTCGTCACCAAGATTCCACGCTGGGCGTTTGAGAAGTTTCCGGATGCCGATTCGACGCTGACAACGCAAATGAAGTCCGTCGGCGAAACCATGGCGATCGGGCGCACGTTCAAGGAATCGCTGCAAAAAGCCCTGCGCGGCCTGGAAACCGGGCGCTTCGGACTCGGGTGCGATCAGAAGGACGCCTGGGGCACGCCGAACTCGCCATCCGCCGAAGACGTAATGAAGTCGCTCGCTCGGCCCAACATCGAACGCATGTGGCACATTCGCTTCGCCTTCAAAATGGGGATGACGACGGACGAGATTCATCGCCGATCGAAGATCGATCCGTGGTTTCTCAACGCGATCAAGGAAATCATCGCCGTCGAGGATAAGCTGCGTGCCTGCCCCAATCTTGATTCTGCGTCCGATGATCTGTTGTGGGAAGCGAAACAGCACGGCTTCGCCGATCGGCAACTCGCCTTCCTCTGGGATACCGACGATCTGCGCGTTCGCCAGCACCGCAAGTCGCGAGGCATCGAAGCGGTCTTCAAACTCGTCGATACCTGCGCTGCCGAGTTCGAGGCCTATACGCCGTACTATTACTCGACGTATGAACGACCTTCTGTCAAATTGCAAATTTCAGATCTCAAATTGCAAATTGAAGAACAAGCCCCTTCTGGAAATTTGCAATCTGAAATTTGCAATTTGCAATCCCCCGAGGACGAGACTCGCCCCGCCAAGGATGGCAAGGAACGCATCGCGATCTTGGGCGGCGGGCCGAACCGCATCGGGCAGGGTATCGAGTTCGACTATTGCTGCTGCCATGCCGCATTCGCACTGCGCGAGGCGGGGTATGAGACGATCATGATCAACTCGAACCCCGAAACCGTGTCCACGGACTACGACACGAGCGACCATCTTTTCTTTGAACCGCTCACCACCGAAGATGTGTTAAATATTTGCGATCGTGTCAAGCCGAAGGGGTTGATCGTGCAATTCGGCGGGCAGACGCCGTTGAACTTGGCCAAGGCGCTCGAAGCCGCCGGCGCGCCGATCATTGGCACGAGCGTCGATTCGATTGATATTGCCGAGGATCGCAAACGCTTCGGCGCGATGGTCGATCGGCTTGGCCTGAAACAGCCGAAAAATCGCACGACACGCGATCTGCAAGACGCCATTTTCGCCGCTCGCGAGATCGGCTTTCCCGTGCTCGTCAGGCCCAGCTTCGTGCTCGGCGGCCGAGCGATGGAGATCGTCTATAACGAAGACCGCATGAAAACCGTCGTCAATCAGGCGCTAGACGTGTCTGGCGGCAAACCGATCCTGATCGACCAATTTCTCGAAGCCGCCGTCGAAGTCGATGTCGATTGTCTCGCCGACGGAACCCGCGCCATCATCGGCGGCGTCATGCAACACATCGAAGAAGCGGGCATCCACTCCGGCGATTCGGCCTGTGTCATCCCGCCCTACAGCTTGCCTGCAGAAGTCATCGAAGAGATCAAACGCCAAACCAAGGCGATGGCCCGTGAGCTAAACGTCAAAGGCCTTATGAACGTGCAATTCGCCGTGACGGGACTCAGGGCCAAATTGAAGATTGCAGATTGCAGATTGCAGAATGAAAATACAAGTCAATCGCCAATTGGAGCCGGCAATCAGCAATCATCAATCGTCAATCATCAATCCCTACATCAATCCCCGACTCCTGAAGTTTACGTGCTGGAAGTCAATCCCCGCGCGAGCCGAACGGTGCCGTTTGTCGCCAAGGCGACGAATGTGCCGCTGGCGAAATTGGCGGCGCTCATCATGGCGGGCAAAACGCTGGACGAACTCGGCATTCACGAGGAAGCCGTGCCGACGCATTTTTCGGTCAAAGAAAGCGTGTTCCCGTTCAACAAGTTCCCCGGCGTGGACATTATCCTTGGTCCGGAAATGCGTTCAACGGGCGAGGTCATGGGCATCGCGGATACCTTTCCAATGGCGTTCGCGAAAAGCCAAATCGCCGCCAGCAGCCCGTTGCCGAGAACGGGCACGGTGTTCATCAGCGTGAACGATCGCGACAAGGCGGACATCGTTCTCGTGGCTCGCGATTTGGCTGTGCTCGGCTATCGCTTGCTTTCGACGCGAGGCACGGCCAAGGCGCTGCGCGAGGTCGGCATCGAGGTACTGGAGATTTGCAAATTGCAAGAAGGTCGGCCTAACCTGATCGACTACATGAAGAACGGTGAAATAGACCTGGTTATCAACACGCCGTCGGGTAAGGGAGCCTACACGGACGAAGGCAAGATCCGCTCCGCCGCGGTGATGAGCCGAGTGACGTGCATCACGACGCTCGCCGCCGCCCAGGCCGCCGTGGAAGCGTGCAAAGCGTTGGCCGCCGACGAGCTGACGGTGAAATCGCTGCAGGAGTGGTTCCAGTGAGGGCGGGACGTAAGCCCAAGGGTGAGGTACTCCGAACCCTTGGGATCATCCGAGCGTGAGCCCAGAGGTTCGGAGTACCTTTCCTCTGGGCTTATGTCGCAAATCAAACCGGCCAACTCGCGCCCAGCGCTTTCTTTTGCGCTGCCGTCACCGCATCAATGCCGATCTTGCCGAGTTTGAGCAACCGATCGAGTTGGCTGCGACTGAAGGTCGCCTCTTCGCCGGCACCTTGCACTTCGATGAATTGCCCCGCACCGGTCATGACGAGGTTCATATCCACCTCGGCATCTTTGTCCTCGACATATTCCAGATCGAGCAGTTCGACATCGTTCAACAAGCCGACGCTGATGGCGGCGACGTTGTCGCGCACGATCTCGTTGATCGGCGGTATCTTTCCTTTGAGCGAGACGAGCGCATCGATCAGCGCGACGAACGCGCCGCTGATGCTCGCCGTGCGTGTGCCGCCGTCGGCATCGATGACGTCGCAGTCGAGCCATAGCGTGCGTTCGCCGAGCTTGTCGAGATTGACGATCGCCCGCAGGCTTCGCCCGATGAGCCGTTGGATCTCGACCGAGCGGCCATCCACTTTGCCTGCCTTGTCGCGTTGTTTGCGTTTGTTCGTGCTGCCTGGGAGCATGCCGTATTCCGCGCTCAGCCAACCTTTGCCCGTGCCTTCCAAGAACGGCGGCACGCTCGGCTCGACGCAGCAGGTACACAGTACGACGGTTCCCCCCATGCGGACGAGTACGCTACCCGGCGCTTGCCGTGTATACTTGCGTTTGAAGGTGAGGGGCCGAATGGCGTCGGCGGAGCGTCCGTGGGGTCGCGATGACATGATTTGCAATCCAATGATCAACATTTCGGCGTTTACGTATAGCGCTCGCATGTCGCCACGCGAGCGCTAAACGACAAGCATCGACATTTACTTCGAGAACAGCTTCTCTGCTGTCGAACGGAACGCGCCCTGCGCCTTCCCACCGTCTTTCGGGAAACCGCTGTGCTGCACCATCCAGACGGTGATTAGACCGCGCTTGCTATCGACGCTCATGTTGGTCGCAAACGCTCCGCCGTGGCCGTAGACGCTGTCGTTGGCGGTGAAACCCAGGCCCCAGCTTTGCTTGAGTTCCTTGGGCGTTTGGCGCATCGTCATTTCTTTCACCGCCGAGGCGGAGAGATAGCGTTTGCCCTTGTGCTCGCCGTTGTTGAGTACCATTTGGCAGAAGGCGCCGACGTCCTGCGCCGTCGAGAACAACCCGCCTGCGGGCATCGGTTGGCGTTTGCGGTCGTCGAGCGGATACTTCAAGGCCCAAATCTGTGTCGTTTCGAGCCCGTCCTTGGCGGCGTTCGGCTTGTACGATTTCGCGAGCCGTTTCATTTGCTCGGCGCTGGGCCAAAACGTCGTGTCTTTCATGCCGAGCGGATGGAACAGGCGTTTGTCCATGAAGTCTTCGTAGCTCATGCCGCTGGTGACTTCGATGATTCGGCCCAGGGTGTTGATGCCGGGGTTGGAATAGATGAAGCTTGTGCCCGGCTCGAATTCGAGCGGCGTTTTGCCATAGCGTTCGCCGGCGTCCTTGAGCGTCAGCAGATCGAGCGTCGGTGTTTCCACGCTGATCTTGCCGGGCAGGCCGCTCGTGTGCGTGAGTAGGTCGCGCACGGTGATCGCCCGTTTTGGTGCCGCCAGCTTGTCCTTGCCGACTTTCATCATTTGGCCTTTGAACTCAGGCAGATATTTTTCGACCGGATCGTCGAGCCGAACTTTGCCTTCGTCCACCAGCATCATCAGTGCGACGGCGGTGATCGGCTTGGTCATCGAAGCGATCCAGAAGATCGCGTTGAGCGGCATCATCAGCATCGCGCCGATATCGAGGTAGCCGACCGCTTCCTGCGTCAGCACCTTGTCCTTATTCGCCACCAGCATCACAGCACCGGCAAGCGACTTGTTCTCGACAAACGGCTTGACCGATTCACTGACGCCCGTGCCCTTCACCGCTGGCTGCGAGCGACCCTCGACGGATACGATCAACGACGCCAGCAGCACCATCATCGGCACGGCCAAGAACAAACCTCGACGCGATAGCAACCGTCGCATGGGAAATCCTCGTAATAAAGAAAACGCCAAATTCCAGAAGTCAACATAGTGAACCGCTGGGATTAGCGTTTAGAAATTCAGAACGCGGAGGGGGAGAGATTCGAACTCTCGGACAGCTTTCACCGTCTCCGGTTTTCAAGACCGGTGCAATCGGCCGCTCTGCCACCCCTCCGAACCTCGAATTTTCTTGAGTTTTCGCGTATTCCTGGCTTCTCAAGAAAACCGGGATTTTGTCGTTTACTACCCGTTCTACTACCGATATAATAAAAACAAGCAAAGTTGCCTCCGGCGGTTGTGACCCGCCGGAGGCGACGCCACCAGAACCCTTAACGATGGAGGTGACGCCATGTCTACTAATCCTACCAAAGAGCGACGGTCCCGTAAAGCCGCCCAGCAAACGAGCGATTGGTCCGTAGCCGGATTTCGCCTGAATAAGCCCTATCCGGACTTTCCTCTAACGCCCCATGCCAGCGGGGCCTGGCAAAAGAAAATTCGGGGCAAGCTCCACTATTTCGGGAAGTGGGCGCACCGCGTCAGCGGAAAGCTGGAGCAACTGCCCGGCGATAGCTGGTGGCAGGGTGCCCTAACGCTCTACAAAGTCCAGGCCGATGACCTCCACGCAGGGCGAACCCCACGCATTCAGAGCGATGACCTGACGGTGGCAGACCTGTGCAACCGTTTCCTCACCGCCAAGCAACGCAAGCTGGAAGCCCACGAAATCGGCTCTCGGATGTTCAGCGAATACAAGGCAACGACAGATAGGCTAGTGAGAACGTTCGGCGCGAAGCGGCGTGTCGATGACCTTGCGAGTGATGATTTTGAATCTTTGCGGGCCGACCTCGCAAAGCAATTCGGACCCGTTCGGCTTGGCAACGAAATCTCTCGTCTAAAGTCCGTTTTCAAATATGCCAACGATAACGGACTACTCGAGCGACCCATGCGATTCGGCAGCGAATTTAAGAAACCTGGCAAATCCGTTCTACGCAAGCACAAAGTTGACAACGGCGGCAACATGATGGAGGCCGACGAGATCCGCAAACTGCTGGATGCAGCCGACCCCACGACCAAGGCCATGATTCTGCTGGGCGTCAACTGCGGCTTCGGCCCCACCGACTGCGCTACCCTGCCCTTGGATGCTCTGAATCTCGACACGGGCTGGATTGAGTACGCGCGGCCCAAGACGGGGATTGCACGCCGTTGCCCGCTCTGGCCTGAAACGGTGCAAGCGTTGAAAGACGCCCTTGCAGTTCGCCCGACGCCCAAGCAAGAGGCGGACGCAAAACTTGTTTTCATTTCAGCTCGCGGCAACCGCTTCATCAGCGGCAACGCCGCCCACCCAGTGACAGTGGTTATCGTCCACCTTATGAAGGAAGTGAAAGTCCATCGAGAAGGACGCGGGCCATACACTATGCGGCACGTTTTCCGCACGATCGCTGACGAAGCTTTGGACCGCGTAGCCATCGACCTCATCATGGGACATTCGGACCCCAGCATGGGCGGCCATTACCGCGAGCGGGTCGAGGATAGCCGGCTGGTTAAGGTTGCCGAGCACGTCCGAGTTTGGCTGTTCGGAAAACAGGACAACGGCACCACGGACGGCGAAACCGAAGCGAACGAGTACGCGGGCTATAACGTAGCTACCAGCGAAACCACGCCGATGAACGACGATTTGCCACGGCTCAAGCTGTACGCGGGCTGATTCTCAGGAGCGTAACTATGTAAAATGAACGGCATCGGGTAGGCGGCTGATCCCCGCCGCACTGTCCCCGGCAGATTCGGAAGCACCATCGCCGAGATGCCGGGCGGCTGGCCCGTCTCGAAAGGATGGTGACGTGTGGACTTCCCCTTATCGGAAAGCGACCGTATCATCGCCGAACAGAATTCCAAACGCCAGGATGCGCAGGAAGCAGAAGCACGGCAGCGAGAGAAGGATCGACCACAAGCGGAACTGCGGCGAGCATGGGACGGCGTGAGCCTCTGGATACAGTTTGACGGCAGCGTGGCACACTCGGACACAATGGTTGAGACAACCCCTGACGCCGCGATCCCTGCCATAACGACCCTGCACAAGGCACTTGCCGCGTGCGACTTGCTAGACCGTTTGGCCGAATTGCCTGTCGGCGTCATAGGTGAGGAGATGCAAGCCTGGCAGGTAGCTTTGGATATTTTACGCTTCGCCCCCGACAATCCTGGGATGGCGGAGCAACTACTCGGCAGCATACGTCGTCTGCCATTCGCTCCCACGGTGAGGGACTGGTTATGCCGCGGGTTCAGAAAGGTAGTCGAGACCGACCCGGAGTCCGGGGATTGGACCTGGCATCCCGGCGGCCTGTTCCGCAACCTGGCTGGCTTGGGTCCAGAGACGCCCAACACCGACGACGCCGACAGCCGACCGAAACCGGAAACCGAGGGCGGCGAGCCGAGGGTCGAACCAGTTTCCTTAGCGTGCGAAACAGCGCGAAAGTTACTTGTCGGATGGCGTGAAATCGCTGCGGCGTTGGACATGCGATACGGTGAGCGCAAAAAAATCAGGAGCCTGAATGATCGGTGCGAAGGCCCAATCAAAAACCAAGGGCCTGGAACGCAGCCAATGGTCTATGCCGAAGATCTAATAAAGTGGTGGAACAGCATGGCCACTCGACAACAAGACTTAGCCAACCAACGCGACGGTGCCAAGCTGTCGGCAGAGGCTGAACACAACTACGGTCGCAATGAAAAGCTAGCCCCAGAAATCGGCGGCAGCGTGAAGAAACGCCGTCGAGATAAGCGGACCTAACGCAACCTGGCGAAACCTAGACAGACCTATCAAAAGCAATTCGTGCCGCGTGGCTCTCCATGAATTTAGGGAGGGCAACGCGGCATGTTTATTTTCGGCGACGAAGTTGATCGAAGAATGAATTGGAAACCGGGCCGGGCCGAGCGCCTTGCGCGGCAGAGGCGATTGCCTCATGTAATTCTCCCGGACGGTTCAATCCGGTTCGACTGGGGCGAGATTGAGCCGTTGATCGTCCGCGTTCCCTCTGTTCTGCTCCCCGAAGCGGAGGGGCAACGCGATGAGTAGCACGCTTTCCGTCCGTGACATCTGCGACCGCTACGGCGTCAGCGAGCAAACCGTTCTCGGCTGGATTAATCGCGGCGAACTTCGTGCGATCAACGTCGGCCGCAGGCCCGGTGCGAAGAAACCCCGCTGGCGAATCACGCAAGAGGCGCTCGAAGCATTTGAGTTATCGCGGACAGCCAGCCCGCCTCAGCCCAGGGCTCAGCGGCGGAAACGACCGGCGGAAATTATCGAGTTTTACAAATAGGTGATTTTGCTGAAACGAAAAAATCGCACCCCGACAAACTACCACGCTGTCGAGATGCGGTCGGAGAAAAGACCATGCCTCGACTTATAACCGATAATCCCACGCCCAACAACGAGCCGCCAAAAAGTTCTGTCGCGTTCCTCAAGGAGCGTACAACCGAAATTCAGGCCGTACTGGCGGCTCACGCACCGGAACCAGTCTGCGACACCGTTCGCGTGCCGAACGAGGGCGCGACGAGCAAGAATCGGCTTGACCACATAGCAGAGCATTTCGCCGGCGCCCGACCGAGCGGCCAGGGGTATGCCGCTTTGTGTCCGTGCCATGATGACTCCCACCCGTCCCTTTCCATCAATGAGGGCGAGGAAGGCCGTATTCTGATTTATTGCCATGCCGGTTGCCCGACCCGTGACCTCTTGCAGATCGTCGGCCTGACAATGGCCGACCTGATGCCAGGCCACCCGATGATCGTAAAAGCCTACGACTACAGCGACGAAAACGGTAAATTGCTCTTCCAAGCCGTTCGTATGGACCCGAAGGACTTTAGGCAGCGGGCCCCAGACGGCAACGGCGGATGGGTCTGGAAGACCAAGGACGTTCGCAAAGTTCTCTACAGGCTGCCCGAACTGCTGGCGGCCGATCCAACACAAACGGTATTCATCGTCGAGGGTGAGAAGGATGCCGACCGGCTTGGCGAGTTGGGACTTGTAGTGACAACGAACGTGGGCGGCGCTGGCAAGTGGAAATCAGAATACAACGACCCGCTGCAAGGTCGGCCTATTGTCATCTTGCGTGATAACGATGAAGCGGGACGGAAACACGCGGAGACGGTCGCCGCGAACCAGCAAGGCGTGGCCGCCAGCATCAAAGTGCTCCTGCTCCCTGACCTGCCGGAGAAGGGGGACGTTTCCGACTGGCTAGACGCTGGAGGCACGTTAGAGGCGCTGTTGGCGCTGGTCGAGGAGACCCCGGAATGGAATGGAAATACCGTAATTAAAATAATTTCCGCAGCCCCATCCGAAGGCGGAAATAACGCAATTAAAATAATTCCCCCGACCCTTGGCGAAGCGGCCTACCTAGGTTTTGCAGGCAAATTCTTGAATGCCGTGTCAGCGTATACCGAAGCCACGGACGCCGGAGTTCTCGCCCACTTGCTGCCGGCAGTAGGAATGTTCATAGGCCCCGGTCCCCGCATATTTGCCGGCGGCTGGCAGCCCGCTCGCGTAAACGTGGCCCTCGTCGGTCCGACGAGTTGCGGCCGCAAGGGCACAGCACTGGCTTCTGTCGATCTGCTCATGGTGGCCGTAGATACCTCATTCTGGCTACGCCAGCGCGTCGGCGGGTTGTCCAGCGGCGAGGGACTGATCGTCAAGGTCGCCGACATCCGCGAGCGCGGTGAGGACGGCGAAGAGGTAGTCACCCCTGTCGAAAAGCGACTCTACGTCATCGAATCCGAATTTAGTCGCGTACTGGCCAATATGAAGCGTGAAGGAAATATCCTCTCCCATATTATCCGCGAAGCCTTCGACAGTGGCAATCTCGCAACCTTGACAGTGAACCCGCGCCAAGCCGACGGCGCGCACATCTCCATCGTGGCTCACATTACGCCCGCAGAATTGAGTGAGCGTTTCGAGAGCATCGAGATGGTCAACGGCTTCGGCAATCGGTTCCTGTGGTTCGTCGTCAAATCGGACAAGATCATGCCGCGAACCGAGCCGATCCCGTCGAAACTCCTTTCGCAATTCGCGCCGCGAATTCGATCCCTCAGAGCGCTACCGCAACGAAGCGTCAAGATGAACGTCGATGCCGGCCTCTGGTGGGAAAAAGCCTACCTTGACCTGCGCGATGATCGGCCCGGCCTTGCCGGCGCGATAACCGCCCGCGGATCGAGCATCGTGCTTCGCCTGGCGCTGATCTACGCACTGCTTGAGCAAAAACAGGACATAGGGACCGAACACCTGGAAGCGGCCCTGGCGGTCTGGCGCTACAGCGAGGAATCTGCCCAGATGCTGTTCCAGAGCAAGTCCAGCGATCCGCTCGGTGACAAAGTGCTCCGCTTGCTCGGCAACGGACCGATGACGACGAATGACTTCAACAGCCACTTGAGCCCGAAGCAAAAGAAAGGGATCGACAAGGCACTCGAATTGCTTGAATCCAAAAACCTGATTCGCAAGTCGCAAGTCAAACACGAAGGGCCTGGACGTCCTGCAACCCAGTGGGAGTTGGTTTAGGCGGAAAAGGAATTATTTTAATTACGAAAATTCACAAAGAGGTATTGGACGATGCCGAAGATAACGTTAATCGAAAATCGACCCGGCAGCGATTGGACCTGCCGCGAGGTGTTGGACTCGCAGGCCATCGACCCTACCGGCAAATTTCGGTGTGGGTTCTGCGCCACGACCATCCGCTGGATTCACGTCGTCGAACACGACGACTACGAACGCGAGGTGCAAGCCGGTTGCTGCTGCGCGGCCCGCCTTTGCTATGAATACGACGCCGAGGCCGCCGAGCGAGAGGTGAAGAATCGGATGGACCGCCGCGCGAGGTTCATGGACGTAAGGCGTTGGAAACGGTCCATGCCGAACCCGGAGAACGTCTGGCGCTTCGTACAAACACCCAATGATGGCAGGGTCAGGGTGACGGTGTTCCTGAACGCCGAAGGGTATGCGATCTGCATTGCCGGTAAAACGGACGGTGATCGCTACTTCTGCCCCGAGAAGTAGAAAGCGGGGACCGGCGTGCAGTTGTTTGAGAGACTGAGCCATCCGCGTCGGCATATTGGGGCGTTGCAATCCAGAGATGGTCATCGTTTCGCCATGGAGGAATTCGAGCACCATCACGTTTTCATCCGGTAGGAAGTGGGCGACACGCGGGCATATTCCAGCTGTGGCTGCTGCGTGCGTGTTGTGGTATTCATTGGCACGATCCACCGCGAGCAATTCTGTATTGGCGCCGGGGATGCGCACCACAAACGGTACTCCGTCCACGTCGACGCGGTAGATCGTGTTGGTCAGCCCGCCACTGAGCGGCGCGATGGTAAGCGACTGACCGGCCCAACCGGGAATCTGGTCGATAACTTGCTCGATGGAAATGGACATGTTTGGGACCCTGATTAAGGATGACTTTGGGATATGGCCTGTGCGTCGTTGAGCATGTCTTGTTTTTCCAACTCCAGTGCTTTGGGAACGCACAACCATGTTGCAATGAGGAAGCCGCAAATGCCGCCGGTCATTTTGCCGGCAAGCACGGGCAGAAGTAGGTTCGGCTGGAAGTTCGTGGTAAATGCCAAATGGTCGCCGAAAGCGAATGCGGCGCAGACGGAAAACGCAATGCACAGTACCTTATCGCGTGGCCGCATGTCCTTCACGAGGCGGAACATCGCGAGTATGTTCGCCGCCGCCGCCAGCATACCCGCGGCGCCGGCGGTTTCCAAACCGACATTGCGTCCGACGGCCTCGATCGGCTTCGAGAAATACTTTTGAATAAGGTAGACCATCGGAAACGCCCCGGCGAGCATGATGCCGATGTAGCCGGCCACTTCGAGAGCCCGGATGATGTGGACGTCGTCCAATTGCCCGGGCCTCTCGGCGAGATTTCTTATTTGGTCGGCGTCAGCAATAATGGGTTCAAAGCCCCAGGTCCCGAACATCTTGGTGAAAAGACCGATCCCAAACGTCGCGGATGTGAAGTACTCGACGATACAAAAGACAAGGACCATTTTGACCAGGATGCCCATGAGTCGGCCGAAGCCCATGAAAAGACGAATCATCAAGTCAGGTGCGAGCCGTAAACCAACCGCCAGGGCCGACATGATCAGTGCGAGAGGAAAGATGTTGAGCAGGATTTGCGGCAACGACATTCTTAGTCGGTACGCCGGCTCTCCCTGTGTGGCAATGGTTTCACGGATGCCGGGGCTGAGACCCCAGAGAATCAAGTTTGAAACAAGGACCCCGATCGGAATCGAAAGAAGTCCGGCCATCGCGCCCAGCGCCATGTACTTGTGATCGCGCTTTTTCAGCATGGCGAGACCGACCGGGATGGAGAAGACGATGGTGGCGCCTGCCATGTAGCCCGCAGTCATGGCGGTGATCCAGTTCTCTTTGCTGGCCGCCAGTTCATGCGCGAGCATGTAGCCGCCCATGTCAACCGCGATGAAAGTCGTGGCCGCCATCGCTGGGTCGGCACCGACGAGGGAAAAGATTGGTCCGAAGACAGTTCGAATAAACTCGGCGAGAAACGGCACCGATGCCATGATGCCCGCGACCGGCAGGAAGATGTAGCCGATGGCGTAGATACCTTCAAGGAACTCCTTGCCGAGTCCCTTTTCGTCATCCCAGCACGCGGCGACGGCGCCAGCTACCGCGGAGGCGAGGATGATGGAGATGACAATCCAGCCGAAAACGACCATGCAGCACCCTACGGACGTTAATAGGTATTCGGATACCGTATCGAACATACCCAAGGAAACGTATGTTCAATTCGCCAGAATATGCAGCCCCCGCATCGCGGCGTCGCCTTCTGGCGTAATCGAAATCTCGGATGACAGGAGCCGCGAGCGGACCGCGTTTTCATATTCGAGGCCCTTGCTCTCCTGCACGAAGAACTGCTCGATGCCGAACTCAAGCTGACCACGCTGGTTCATTTTTCCCTTCAGAAATGGCCCCTTGTGAGGTTTCTCGAAGCTGGAATGCGCCCCTCGCCAATGCTTGCCGTCTGCTTCCCTTACCAGGGTGACATAGATCGGCTGTCCTTGCCGACCCATTCCGTCCCAATTGGGCGGCAGCTGACGACTGAATTCGTAACTCAGGATCACATAGTCGCCACGCATCAGGTCACGCGGATCGACCGGTTGCACGCGCACGTAATAGACTTCGCCGCGGATCAGGATCAGCGTTCCCTTGGCAGTCATGAAGAGCAGGACGGCCAGTTGCAGCGAGATTCCCAAGGCCAGCCCCCAGCGTTCGTGCCGCTTGACGGTTTCCGCGAATCTGCCGAAGGCGGACAGCGTTACCAGTTCTTGTTCGAGCGTGTTCATGCTTCACTCCTTGTTTTCTGATTCTTGACGCCTCTCTCAAAAGTCACAGCCGGACGAAATCGCCTTCAAAAATCCGGTGTTTTTGAGGAGTTGTTTTGTATTTCAATTATCCGACTCTTGACGGCGGCATCACTCTTGTGGCTATACCAAAACATGGCGGCCCCGAAAATCACTGCCCCCGTCACAAAGAACATACAGGACGCGCCCAGCATGCCGCCGGCATGGCTGAAAAGGTCGATGTAGCGTTGCAGCGCCCAGAGTAGGAAATAAAGAACCGCCCCCGTGAACGGGAATGCACGCTCCTCGCGAAGGCCAACCAACAGCAACCAAAACGCCAGGGCAAGCATCGCGATATTGGCCAATATCGTTGGCAGCAGCACAATCATGGGATCAACGGCACCGATGAACATGGGCTCAACGACACCGCGCCGGTTTCCTTGGAGCAAGGCATACCAGATCGGCATCAGAAACATCAGCGCGACCATCGAAACCGGCAACCATTGGCGAACCACGAAACCATAGATAAGCCGAGCGTAGGCGTTGTTCATCTCGTCACGCCGTCGCTGCACCACGAAAGCGGCGGCCAAAGCGATGACGGCGAGCAACGTGATCAAAAATGTCTGAATCAAGAATCGGCCTGTGTCTTCAAAGCGTGCCATGTGTTGCTGGGCTTGATAAAAACCAAGAATACTCAGCACACCCATACAGAGAAGGGCACCGTATAGGCGATAGGGTATCGCGAATTTGCTCCCCTCTTTATGCGTCTCCGCGAGGAGGAGCAGCAAGGCGCCCATGCTGCCAATAAAGAAAATCGGATTCTCCCTGAAGTGCCACGAGAACGGCTGAAGCAACGCCCACCAGACGATCAGGGGCACATACAGCGCGGCCGTGAACGGCGAGTTCTTGTGGTATGCCCACGTCAAACCGATCGACGCAAACACTGGCAGCGTGTAACAGCCGTTGGGCAGCATGCCGAATCGGCCGAAGAACCAGAAACCCATGTGGGCGAATCCGAGAATCTCCGTGCCGACCCAGACCGCCAGAATGACGTTGACCAGCATATGCAGCAGGATCGTATCGAGGCAAAGAGCAATCGGGAAAATGCCCGCCGCCCACCACCAGAAACCATCGGGGTAATGCGCGCTGAGGTGGAAGATTTGCGCAATGAGCCAGATCGAGGCTCCGTAGAAGATCGCACCGAGAAAAAACACGATCTCGGAAAGGATGCGGGCGTCACGCCAGTAGCGCAGGTAGAAGGCGACGGCGTAGGTCCCCATCACCGTGCCGATGACGATGATGAGCTTGAGCGGCGCCGGTATCGCGTTCCAGTTGTAGCCAATCAGCAGGAACACCGCCATGCCGACCAAGAGCGCAGCCACGCCGAGCAAGACGAAAATCGCAACGGATTGCTGGCGTGACGAACTTTGGCGCGGCGTTTCGTACAGATCGAGGATCGTCTCGGCCTGGTCATCGGATACGAGGTTCTGCTCTCGCCAGTGCTTCATCTGATCGAGCAGCCATTGCCGCATGGTCGGAGTGAGGGGCCGTTTTTCCATTTAAGTGCTTTCGTAATTTAGTCAATTCCATCACGTGATTATCTACTCTCAGCCCGAAAAAATTAAGAAATCGGCACCTGCGGTTCCTGGATTCTTTTCGCGATGGGGATTCGTGCTAACAACCGGCGTGCCAGGACCAGGTGCCAACTCATCAGCAGGAGATAACCCACGGGAAATGCCGGCCAAATCCGGAGGTAGGAATTCGCGGTTTGGCGAAGCATTTCGTTGTTCAAATTGCCAATTGCAGCCAGAAGGATCGCGAAAGTGAGGACGATCAGACCGCAAAGAGCAGTGAGGCATATCGGAAATTGCCAGCCCAGTGCCGCGGCATTCCAGAAAGTCGCCGTCGCCCGAAGGATGTGGCTCATACAGAACATCCCGAAGAACAACAGGACTACGGCGACAATCGACAGGATCAACCAGGGGGCCGTCAGCGGCTTGCTGAATAGAGCCGCCCACCCGGTAGCCACGATTCCAATGCCGCCGGGCAGCAGGCTACACATTCCCCACGGCGCCCAGCGACCAACTCTCGCTGCCGCGGGGATGCGCGCCAACCAGAACAAACTCAACGGCAGAATCACGGCGCCAATCAAGGCAACAATAAAAAACATGATAATGGCAATGAATCCAGAATCCGAAATTCCAGCGTTCCGCTGACGGTGACCAACAGGAACACGTGCGGAGTCGAAATTAAGAGCATAGTATATGCAGCAACCCGCGAGCACAATGCCCAGGAGTTGGACGAACACACAGGCAATCTGCATCTTCAGTCCCCACCGCATCGGCTTCCAGGCTGCCGCATTCCGCATATCTGTTTTGCTTTGCTCGGTCATTTGCTGATTCCCCGCTGGCACGCTGGTGGCAGGCGGGGCCGCGTCACCTACCGCGACAGCCCCATCGGCCACGGCCGTGAATGGGTTGCCGCAGTTGGGACACGCCACCGATTGGCCAAGGCGCGGCTCTTGCGCCGCAAACCGAGCATGACAGCTGGGGCACAGTAGGAAATTGGGCACACGAAGCTCCGTTCTTGAATTCGGTCAAGGCGACTGGCGGCGAGGTTATCGCTGCTTCGCAAAAAACTTCCAGAACAGCCAGACGGCGACCACCAGGCCCGGGACCAATCCGATGATTACGCTAGCGGGCGCAAGCCAGCGTGCGGTTTGCCAATCCTGAACGTAGGCGCCAAGGACAATGGAGGCCAAGAACCATGTAAAAAAAACACCAAAAGAGGCCAGTTCGATCGTGGCCGCCATGCCGAGCGAACTGAGAAAAGACCCTGTTAACCGCGAGCATTTGAGCCACCTCGCGGTTTGCTTTTCCTTACCACTTACCGGAACTACCTGCATGTATTCGACAAAATCCAGCGCGGCTACGAAGAACGCGAGAAAGGCGACGAGTACGGCAGCCACGCCAAAAGCGACGAGTACGGCAGCCACGCCGAGCGAAGCGGGAAGGGTCGGAAGGATTATCGCCGGAATGCCAGGCAAACCGACCACGGCTAGTGTGATCACGGGTGTCTTGAGCCGGGCAATGATCGCCGAAGAGGCCCATGTCAGCGCAGGATGGCTGAGCGACTTCGTTGGCCACGTGGACCCGGCGAAGTGCGCCGCCCGCGAGGCCCAGAC
>SIAQ01000184.1 GCA_009697105.1 Gemmataceae bacterium
GACCACGGACCCATTCCCATGAGCGAGCCGGCTGGATTTCGACAACAACTCGGCCTATTTGATGCCACCATGCTCGTCGCGGGGTCGATGATCGGGTCGGGCATCTTTATCGTTTCGTGCTTCATCGCCCAGGACGTGGGTTCCTCCGGTTGGCTGTTGGTCGTCTGGGTACTAACGGGCGTACTGACGATCATCGGCGCCTTAGCCGTCGCCGAGCTGGCAAGCATGATGCCACACGCGGGCGGGCAGTACGTATTCCTACGTGAGGCGTATGGGCCTTTGTCGGCGTTTCTTTATGGGTGGACGCTGTTTCTGGTCATCCAAACCGGGTTCATCGCCGCCGTGAGCGTGGCCTTTGCTAAATTCCTCGGCGTCTTCGTACCGGCGCTGGGCACGACACACACGCTATTCGAACTGCCCGATACCGGCGTACTCCTGACGCTGCCCGTGCCGTGGATGGACGAGCCGATGAAGCTCATCGATCGCGGTAACTTCACAATCACCGCCGGCCAGCTGGTGGCGGTCGGGTTGGCGATCGTTTTGACCGCGATCAATTGTCTCGGCGTTCGCGAAGGCCGGCTGGTGCAGAACGTCTTCACTGTTTCCAAGATACTCGGCCTGGGCCTGCTGATTGTCCTGGGTTTGACCGTGGCAGCGCATCCCGATGCGTTCGCGCAGAACACGACGCATATCTGGGACGGCATCACGCAAACGAAGGCGTTCGACCAGGCAAACAAATTCGCACCGTGGACGCCGATCGCTATCGTGCTTGTCTTGAGCGGGGCCATGGTCGGGGCACTATTCTCTGCGGATGCTTGGAACAACGTCACGTTCATCGCCGGCGAAGTGAAGAATCCACAGCGAACGCTGCCCTGGAGCCTGCTGCTTGGCACGGGGCTGGTGATCGTGCTATACATTCTCGCCAACCTTGCGTACCTCTCCGCTCTGCCAATGAAAGGCCAGGCGAACGTCGATCCCGCGATGCAAAACGCATCGCTCCTGCGCGGCATCGATCACGCCAAGGACGACCGCGTCGGCACGGCAGTTCTCGAACGTGTCAGCCCGCGCTGGGGCGTCATGGTCATGGCGGCGATCATCATGATCTCCACCTTCGGCTGCGTCAACGGCCTGACGATGATGGGGCCCCGTCTCTACTACGCGATGGCCAAGGACGGGCTGTTCTTCTCAGCCGTCGGTCGCCTGACCAAGCACGGCGTGCCCGTCGCCGGGCTTTGGCTGCAATGCGGCTGGTCGATCGTGCTAGTCTTCTCCGGCAGCTACAACGAACTACTCGATTACATCATCTTCGCGGCACTACTCTTCTACGTGCTGACGGTGGCTGCAGTGTTCGTGTTGCGCAAACGGCTGCCTGATGCACCAAGACCGTACAAAGCGTGGGGTTATCCCGTGCTGCCGGCGCTATACATTATGTTGTGTGCGACGATCATGCTAAGTTTGTTGATCGTCAAACCGGTCTACAGTTGGCCGAGCTTTATCATCGTCTTGGCCGGCATACCGGTGTATTTCTTGTGGCGGAACCCCCAAGCCCCAGGATGATCGCAGCGATTCCTGGGGGTCGAACCCCACCAATCGCTGTGCTCATGGTGGGGCTTGGGGATTTTTGAAGTTGAACAACCAACAAAAAAGGATGCCTATGTTCTGGAATCGAATTTTCGCGACGAAGACATTGGAAATGCTCGACGCGGAGGCGAAAGGCGAGAATCGGCTCAAGCGGATATTGGGTCCAGTAGGCCTGACATCGCTCGGCGTCGGCGCGATCATCGGCGCGGGCATCTTCGTGATGACGGGCCGGGTCGCCGCCAATGACGCCGGGCCGGGCGTGCTCCTGTCGTACGCGGTTGCCGGCTTCGCCTGTGCGTTGGCGGCGTTCTGCTATTCCGAATTCGCGTCAATGGCGCCGGTCGCCGGCAGCGCGTACACGTATGCTTACGCCACGATGGGCGAATTGTTCGCCTGGATCATCGGCTGGGATTTGATTCTCGAATATGCGATGGCCGCCGCGACGGTGGCGTCGGTGTGGGCGAATTATCTGAATGAGTTACTCAAGGTGCTGGGGATTCCTCCCGTGCCCGAGTATTTATGTAGCGACCCTTTTTCGACGCCCGGGGCCATCATGAATCTGCCGGCAGTGCTGATCTTGATGGCCTGCACCTCTGTGCTTGTAATTGGCATCCGCGAGAGTGCCGCGTCGAACACCGCACTGGTAGTGCTCAAACTCGCCGTCGTCATCTTCGTCATTGTCGTCGGCGTTGGCTACGTCAGCTCGAGCAACTGGTTCGACATCCCTTCCGAGGGACGCAAGCTGCCCCAACAGGGCATCATTCCCGGATTGGCAAGTGAACACGCCCAGAAAGAAGCCGGCATTGCCAAGGATGCGGTCGCTGATCGCGCCAAGACTCTGACCAAGCAGGCGTTGGCGACTTTCATCGTCGCCCTAGCCGACAAGCCAGAACATAAGGATTCCGAACACTGGAAGAAGATGCGCAAGGAATACGAAGGCACACTGCCATCCGATGACAAGGACAAGGCCGCAGTGAAAGCGATTCTCCTCATTGCCGATGAAAAGGCGCCTCATGTGGTGCTTGAAAAATGGGGCATGGTCGGCAATCTCGGCATCAACAAGACACTTGAGAAAATCGACGACGCGACGCGCAGCAATTTCCTGCCCTACGGTTTCTCCGGCGTCATGCTCGGCGCCGCCCTCGTCTTCTTCGCGTTCATCGGCTTCGATTCGATCTCGACGCATTCCGAGGAAGCGATCAATCCGCAGCGCGATGTCCCGATCGGTATTTTGGCATCTCTTGGCGTCTGCACGATCTTGTACATCGCCGTCTCGGCTGTCATAACAGGTATGGTGCCCTACTATGACATCGACGTGAAGGCGGCGATTTCCTCCGCATTCACGGCGGAAGGAAAACGAACGAGCAGTCCGCTGTTGAACGCGGCGGGCGGTCTGATCGCCGCCGGCGCCTTGGCTGGTATGACGAGCGTGCTGCTTATTACGTTCCTGAGCCAATCGCGCATCTTCCTGGCGATGGCACGCGACGGCTTGATGCCGCAGCGCATTTTCGGAGCGGTCCATGAAAAGTTCCAGACACCGCACGTCTCGACGATGGTCACCGGCACGTTGATGTCCATCGTCGCTGCGTTCACGCCGATCGCCGTGCTTGAGGAAATGGTCAACATCGGCACGTTGTTCGCGTTTGTGGTCGTGTGTGCGGCGGTGCTGATTTTGCGAATCAAACGACCCGATGCGCATCGACCGTTCCGCTGCCCCGCAGTGTACATCGTCGCACCTGTGGGGATCCTCGTCAACCTCACGTTGATGTTCTTCTTGCCTGCCGAAACGTGGTTTCGGCTTGCCATTTGGCTGGCGATCGGCTTGTGCATCTACTTTGCGTTTGGCTATCACTACAGCGTGATGCGGCAGGCCAAGCCGAACGATTAGGGGTATTCCGTTTAGCCGCGACGCGAAGCGAGGCTTGCACACAGCGCTCCGCGTCGCGTGGCGGCTAAACGGTGTTTCCAGAAAATTCACATTTCTTCCACAACTGACTTTGCATCGGCGATTCTCTGCGATTACAGTAGTCCATGGTGCTTCCAATCCCTTGTCTGGAGCCGCCATGCAACCGAACTTGTTTGAATCAACGCCGAGCAACGCTGGCCCGCAGATTTATGCGGAGATCGTGTTCGATCGTCCGCTGGACCACGCCTATTCGTATGCCGTGCCGGGCGAATTGCGCACGCAGATCGCCGTCGGCAAGCGTGTGATCGCGCCATTCGGACGCGGCGACAAGCAGACGCCAGGCTTTTGCGTCGGCGTCACCGAGTCGCCGCCCGGGCGCACCGTCAAAGCGATCCTGCAAGTGCTCGACGACGAAGCGCTCCTGACGGCGAACCTCCTCCAACTCACGCGCTGGATGGCCGACTACTACCTCTGCGGCTGGGGCCAGGTGCTGAACGTCGTCGTTCCCGCCGGCGTGAAGAAACAAGCCGGAACGCGAGCGGTGCCTTTTCTCGAACTCGTGCCCGAATCGCTTTTGCCGAAGGAGCGACCGCACCTGCCACCGAAGCAAAAGCGAGTGCTCGAATATATGCAAGCACATCCCGGTTTGCTCGAACTGCACATCGTCATGGAAGAGACCGAAACCGGCCCCGGCCCCATCGCGGCACTGGTCGAGAAGGGCTACGTCCACCGCAAAGTGGGCCGCATTGAGCATGCGACGCGCATCTCCCAGTCTACCGAAAATAGCGTGGCGGCAAGCGTCTCATCTGCCGATGATGGACAAGCTGGTAACTTGTTACCACGAGCCGAATCACTGGTGCTGACCGACGATCAAGCCGCCGCATGGAACCGCATCGAACCGGTATTGGCCACGAACGCCTTCCACACGTTTCTCTTGCACGGCATCACCGGCAGCGGGAAGACCGAGCTTTATCTTCGCGCCATCGAAGCCGTCGTCAAGCAAGGCAAGGAGGCGCTCGTCCTCGTGCCGGAAATCAGCCTCACGCCGCAAACGATCGACGCCTTTCGCGGCCGCTTCCAAAGCATCGCCGTCTTGCACAGCCATCTGCACGCGGCGGAGCGGGGCAACCATTGGCGGCGCATCGCCCGCGGGCAGGTGCAGGTCGTCGTCGGCGCTCGCAGTGCCGTCTTCGCGCCGACACGCAAACTCGGCCTGATCGTCATCGACGAGGAGCACGAGGCCAGCTTCAAGCAGGAATCGACGCCACGCTATCACGCTCGCGATGTCGCCGTCATGCGGGCGCGGGTCGAGAACATCCCGATCATCCTCGGCTCGGCGACGCCTTCGCTTGAAAGTTGGCACAACGCGCAGAAGGGCAACTACACGCTTATCACTTTACCCAAACGCGTGATGGATCGCCCGTTGCCAATCGTGAAGCTTGTTGACCTACGGCACGACCGCCATCCCGACAAGAAGCCGCACGGGCTTGCTCCAACGCTTGAGCGAGCGATGAAGACCGCGCTCGACGCCGGCGGGCAGGTGATGCTGCTGCTCAATCGGCGTGGGTTCGCGACGCATCTACACTGTCCCGCGTGTGGCCATGTCGAGCAGTGCAAGTTCTGCGATCTATCGCTGACGTATCACAAGGAGACGCACGTCTCCACATGCCATTATTGTGGCTACGAGCAGAAGCCATCGGTCAACTGTCCGATCTGCGGCCAAGGGCAGGTGCTGTATCAGGGTATGGGTACGGAGAAATTGCAAGCGGAGATCGAATTGAAGTTCGCCGACAAGACCGTGCAACGCATGGACAGCGACACGATGAAACGCCCTGGCAGCCATCAGCGCGTGCTTGATGCGTTTCGCCACGGCGAGATTCACATCCTGCTCGGCACCCAGATGATCGCGAAGGGACTCGACTTTCCCAACGTCACGCTCGTCGGCGTCATCAACGCGGATGTTGGCCTGCACCATGCCGACTTTCGTGCGTCGGAGCGCACATTCCAGTTGCTTGCGCAAGTCGCGGGCCGAACCGGGCGCGGCTCGCGAGGCGGTCTCGTGTACGTGCAAACCTGGCAACCGGAACATCCCGCGATCACGCTGGCGGC
>SIAQ01000061.1 GCA_009697105.1 Gemmataceae bacterium
GCCGATGACGCGGTCTGCTTTCTGGGCGGCGGCAGCTATGACCACTTCATCCCGTCTGTCGTCGATGTCGTCGCCTCACGCAGCGAATTCTATACCGCGTACACGCCGTACCAGGCCGAGGCGAGCCAGGGATCGCTACAAGCGTTTTTCGAGTATCAAACTCTCATCGCTCAACTCACCGGGCTTGACGTGTCCAACGCCAGCCTTTACGAGGGCGGCAGCGCGGTCGCTGAGAGCGTACTCATGGCGATCAGCATCAACCCGGATCGGCCCAAGGTCGTCATTGCCGAGAGCGTGCATCCGGAATATCGGCTCACGCTGTCCACGTATCTCGCGAATCTCAACAAGCAGATCGTAACCGTACCCACGCCGGGCGGCGCGATCGACCCGGCCGAGTTGGCGAAGGTCGTTGACGATCAGACGTTGTGCGTAATCGTGCAGCATCCGAACTTTTTCGGTAATCTCGAAGCCGTCGATGCCGTCTCGTTGCTGTGCATGGCGAAGGGCACCCTGTTCGTTTCCAGCATCGACGCGATCAGCCTGGGCATCCTGAAACGGCCCGGCCAATATGGAGCGGACATCGCGGTCGGCGAGGGGCAGTGCCTGGGAACTGCGATGCAGTTCGGCGGGCCGTACCTCGGTCTGATGACGTGCCGCGAGGAGTTTGTGCGTAAGATTCCGGGCCGTATTGTTGGCCAGACAACGGATCGAAACGGCAAGCGCTGCTGGGTGCTGACGCTGCAAACGCGCGAGCAACATATTCGCCGCGAGAAAGCGACGAGCAATATCTGCACGAATCAGGGCTTGTTTGCGCTGCGAGCGGCTGTGTATCTGGCGGCGCTTGGGCCGCAAGGATTGCGCGAGACGGCGAACTTGTGCTTGCAGAAGGCGCATTATCTCGCGGACGAGTTGTGCAAGATTCCGGGCGTGTCGCTCAAGTTCAAGCAACCGTTCTTCAAAGAGTTCACGGTGCAAGTGCCAGGCGAAGCGCCGGCGCTGTTGGCTAAACTGCTGAAAGCGGGCTACCACGGCGGTTTGGCTCTGGGGCGTTGGTATGCGACGCTCGGCAATTGTGTGACGATCGCGGTGACGGAGAAACGCACGCGG
This sequence comes from Gemmataceae bacterium, assembly GCA_009697105.1. Classification (GTDB taxonomy): domain Bacteria; phylum Planctomycetota; class Planctomycetia; order Gemmatales; family Gemmataceae; genus SIAQ01. Next base: position 1,108 of record SIAQ01000061.1, read on the forward strand.
GCGGAGCTGGATGGGTTTGTGGCGGCGTTCAGGGTATCCGTTTAGCCGCTCGCCTTTGGCGAGCGCGAGCGGGTGGTTCACGGAATATTTATTATCGACTGATGGGATTGTGCCCGCGCTCGCCGAAGGCGAGCGGCTAAACAGAATCGGGATATTCATGATCAGCAACCAATCGACCGACCTCCTGTTCGAGATGAGCCACTCCGGGCGGCGCTGCCACCGTACGCCGGCGTGCGATGTGCCTGCGTGCGAGGCGAAATCGCTGCTGCCGGCCGACGCCGTCGCCGATGCTCCGCCGAGTTTGCCGGAGATCGGTGAGATCGATTTGATCCGCCATTATATGAACCTCTCCAAGCGAAACATGTCGATCGATACGAACTTCTACCCGCTCGGATCGTGTACGATGAAGTACAACCCGAAACGACACGAACGGTTGTCGAACCTGCCCGGCATGGCGAACCTGCATCCGTTGCAAAGCGACGAATCGTGCCAGGGCATGCTGGCGATGCTGTGGTCGATGCAGAATATATTGGGCGAAATCGCCGGCCTCGATGCGGTCTCGTTGCAACCCGCCGCCGGCGCCCATGGCGAGCTCGCGGCGCTGCTGGTTGCCGAGGCGTACTTCCGTGATCGCAAAGAACATACTCGCAAGCGTGTGCTCATTCCCGATAGCGCCCACGGCACGAATCCCGCCTCAGCGGCGATTGCCGGCTTCGACACGGTGTCGATCAAGAGCGGCACAAACGGCCTCGTCGATCTTGCCGACCTCAAGTCCAAAATCGATGACCGCACAGCTGTGTTCATGATTACAAACCCGAACACGATCGGCCTGTTCGAGTCGCAGATCGGCGAGATCACCAAGATGATCCACGACGCCGGCGGGCTCGTCTATCTCGACGGCGCGAACATGAACGCCATCGTTGGCGTGACGCGACCCGGCGATTTCGGCGCCGACATGATGCATTACAACGTCCACAAAACCTTCACCGGCCCCCACGGCGCGGGTGGGCCAGGTTCAGGACCGATTGCCGTGCGCAAGATGCTCGCACCGTATCTACCAACGCCGAATGTCGTCAAGGAAGGTGAGAGGTATCGGCTCAACTACAACCAGCCGAAAACGATTGGCCGAGTGAGGAGCTTCTTTGGCAACATCGGCATCCTTCTGCGAGGCTACTGCTACATCCGCACGCTCGGACCGAAGGGTTTGCGCTCGATGACGGAGAATGCCGTGCTGAACGCGAACTACCTGCTCGCGCTGGTGAAAGACACGCTCGACGTGCCACATGGCAATCGCTGCATGCACGAGTTTGTTGCCAGCGCGTCGAAGCTGAAACGAGCAAAACGAATCAGCGCGATGGAAATCGCGAAACGCCTGCTCGATTTCGGCTACCACGCGCCGACGGTGTACTTCCCGCTCGTCGTGCCTGAGGCGCTGATGATCGAACCGACCGAGACCGAATCGAAGGAGACGCTCGACGCCTTCGCGGCCACGTTGCTCAAGATCGTCGCCGAGGACGCGGAGTTCCTGCAAAAGGCGCCGCACACGCTGTCGATCAGCCGACCGAATGACGCGAAGGCATTCAAGGAACCGGTGCTAAGGTGGAAGCCGTGATTAGACTCCTGCCCTACGCCATCGCTGACGGCGTGACGAACATGGCCGTGGACGAAGTGATGGTGCGCATGTCCGCTGAATCGGGCGCCGCATCACTGCGATTCTATGGCTGGTCGAAGGCGACGGTCAGCCTTGGGTACTTTCAGGCTGCCGCCTCTCGTTTGACGGACAGTCGCCTCGCGTCATTACCCTTCGTGCGAAGACCCTCCGGTGGCGCCACACTCGTTCATCATCACGAGTTGACCTACGCTCTCGCACTTCCACCAGGCCCGACCTGGCATTCGGCGGAACCGTGGATGGCCCGCATGCACCGCATCGTCATCGCGGCATTAGCCTCGCTCGGCGTGACGCAAAACCTGGCACTCAGCGGCGAGGCTACCGTGCGGCATGGAGATATCCTCTGCTTCCAACAATTCACGCCGGGCGACCTGCTTTGCACTGGGCGAAAGGTCGTGGGCAGCGCTCAACGGAAGCACCACCGCGCATTGATGCAGCACGGCTCCGTACTGCTGGCGCAGAGCGAGTATACGCCCATCCTGCCGGGTATTCGCGAGTTGACTGGCGTGGAGTTGACGATGACGGCGATGCGCGAGGCCGTCTTGCGCGAATTTGTTCGCGACACTGAATGGACCATCGAACAAGCATCCTGGGATGAACAAGAGCGTGGTACAATAAGCGATTTGGCGACGATGAAGTATCTGTCGAAAGAATGGAACGAGCGAAGGTAAGAAATAACGATTGTGTCCGCACCGAGCCAAGGTCAGGAATTTGAACCGCCGAGTAGAGCCGAGTCGCAGCGCGGCGGTTTAAGTGAGTCATGCCTGTTGTCGGCCCTTTCGGATTCCTGCGCCAGACAATTCCTCATTGTTCGGCTGTCGTTGTGATGAAGAATTGGCGTAAACCGCCAGCGGCGAACGCGGAACAGTTTTAGTTAGCTCGTGCAAGACCAAGCGGATCTCTGGGCTTTGCTTGGCAAAACGCTACAACATCAGCACGTTTTTCACAAACCACCAAGAATGGAGACTCAACGTGAAACGCTTTCTCGTGCTCGCCTCGGTCCTTTTGTTGTCCTTGCTCAATACTGGAACGGCTCAAGACGCCAAGAATCCGCGAGTTGTCCTTGATACGAATGCCGGCAAAATCGTGATCGAATTGTATGCCGACAAGGCGCCCATTACGGTGAAGAATTTTCTCCAATACGTTGACGACAAGCACTACGACGGCACGATCTTTCATCGCGTCATCGCCGACTTCATGATCCAGGGCGGCGGATTTACGCCGGGCATGAAGGAAAAAAAATCCCGCGATCCGATCAAGAACGAATCGGCGAACGGCCTGTCCAACGAACGTGGCACGCTTGCCATGGCCCGCACCAACGTCGTCGATAGCGCGACTGCGCAGTTCTTCGTCAACACCGTCAACAATAAATTCCTCGACCGTTCCGCCAAAGGTGCCGGCTACGCAGTGTTTGGCCGCGTCGTTGAAGGAATGGATGTCGTTGACAAGATTCGCGCTGTACGCACGGGCGAACGCGGCGGCCACGAGAATGTGCCGATCGAGGATGTCGTCATCAAGTCGGCGCGGCGGGCGCAGTAATAGGTTTCGACACAAGCCCAGAGGTGAGGTACTCCGAACCTCTGGGATCCCAAGAGTTCGGAGTACCTTACCCTTGGGCTTCATTGCCGGAAATAATCTTTGACGGAAGGATATTGAGATGTTCGGATTTCGTGTGCTCGCCATGTTGCCGTTGGTGTGCCTGTTGACTGCTTGCGATAACAGCCCCAAAAAAGTGGAGAAGAAAATAGCCGACGACGGTCCCGAGAAGGCGACGATTGTCATCATGGAGACATCGAAAGGAACGGTGAAGATCGAACTCTACGATGACAAGGCTCCGATCACGGTACAAAATTTCCTGACGTACGTGGATGAAAAACATTACGACGGCACAATCTTTCATCGCGTCATTTCCGATTTCATGATCCAGGGCGGCGGGTTCGTGCCAGGATTGCGGGAAAAAGGTTCGAAACATCCACCGATCAAAAATGAGGCCTACAACGGGCTGGAAAACTTCCGAGGCACCTTGGCGATGGCGCGGACCAACGCGCCGGACAGCGCAACCGATCAATTCTTCGTCAACGTGAAAAACAACAGTCGTCTCGATCGCACGGCTGGCAGTGCCGGATATGCGGTATTCGGAAAAGTGATCGGCGGCATGGACATCGTGGATGCCATTCGTGTCATGCCCACCGGCGACGCTGGTGGGCATGAGAATGTGCCGGTTGACGATGTTGTCATCAAATCAATCCGCCGATTGGCCAAGGAGGCGGCGGCCCCGTAGCTGTTTTCTCGTTCCCAAACTTCTGTTTGGGAACGGGCATTTTGGAAACTCTGTTTCGTCGCATTGAATCGGTGCGATTTCAGGTTCCGCGAAACGGAGTTTCGGAACCAGAAAAAAAATTATTCGGAGGATCGCGAATGCAACGTTGGCTCACGATGATACTTGTCGGCGGACTTGCGATGTCCCTGGTTTCTACGAACGCTCAGCAACCGCCGGTCAAGGGACCGATGTTTCCGCCCATCAACCCGGCGACGGCGAAACTCGACATCACCGTCACCGGTCTGGATGGCCCCGGCTTCTCGCTCGCCGTCGGCGGCGATGGCGATCTGATCGTCGCGGCTTGCGAGAAAGGCACGCTGGTCGCCTATAAGAAAGACGCTATCGCTGCCTTCAAAGCGGGCGTCGGCAAACCGGATGTCTGGAAGGGCCACGACGGTCCCGTGCGTCATATCGCCTGGCACGGCGGGCCGACGCTCGTCTCCGTTGGTGCCGATAAGAAGGTCAACTTCTGGAAGGTTCCCGACGGCAAAGTTGGCTCCAGCGCGGCGGCTGACTTTCGCGTTCTCGCCGTCGCCTTGACCAGCGACGGCAAGACGCTCGCTACCGCCGGCGAGAGCGACACGATCCAACTCTGGGATGTCGCCAGCGGCAAACCGACCGCGAAGCTGATCGACAAAATGGACTGGACGCTTTCCGTCGCCTTCAGTGCCGATGGCAAACAGCTGCTATCCGGCGATTGGATCGGCAACGTGCGCATCTGGGATGTTGCTGGCGCCAAAAAGACCAGCCAGTTTATGCCGACGCCAAACCCCGCGCCGAAAGTTCTACCCGATCCCGTACCCGTCACGAATATCGCTTATGTGCCCGATGGCAAATCGGTGCTGCTTGGCACAGCCGAGGGGCCGATCCATGTCGTCACGATTCCCGATGGCAAGATCGTTCGCACGCATGTTGGCCATGCCGGGCCGATCACAGGTATGTTGTTCCATCCGTCGGGCACGCTCATCGCGACGGCGAGCAAAGACCGTACCGTAAAGCTTTGGAACCCCGCCGCCCCGGTGCCGCTGAAAAGCCTCGATGGGCATGGCGCGTGGATCGAGGGTATCCGTTTCCTCGAACAAGGAACCAAATTGGCCACCGTCAGCGCCGACCAAACCGTGCGAATTTGGGACTTGGCAGAGGCGGCAAAGAAGAAGTGATGCCAGGATTCCCCAAGCCCCAAGATGAGCACAGCGATTCCTGGGGGTCCTGCTGGGCCATCCCCAGGATGAGCGCAGCGATTCCTGGGGCTTGAGGGATTTGGGGGCAAACGATGGCCGAGTTGAAAACCAAACCGACGCAAGCAAGCATGGAAGACTTCCTCGCTAAAATCGAGGACGATACGCAGCGAACCGACTCACGTGTCATTATCGACATCATGCGGAAAATCACGGGCGAACCGCCCGTCATGTGGGGGCCGAGCATCATCGGGTTCGGTCAGTATCACTATAAGTACGCATCAGGCCACGAGGGGGATTCCTGCCGCATAGGCTTCTCGCCGCGAAAAGGGCAGATGTCGCTTTACTTCATGCCTGGTGTTTGCAAGTTTCAGGAATACCTCGCGAAGCTCGGCAAGCACAAGATGGGCAAGGGGTGCCTTTAATCAAGAGACTCGCCGATGTTGACGTCAAGGTGCTGTTCGCAATGATCGAGGCCGCCTACGCCGAGATGGCCCAATATCCGACTACGCCGACGGAGAGCAAACCCGTCAAGAAGATCGCAAAAAATAAAAAGAAAGCGTAAGGCAAGGCCCCCAATCATTAACCACAGAGCCACAGAGGACACAGAGGACACAGAGAGAATACAAAGAAATCAAGGAACCATTGGACATCACATTCACGAATTTTTCGTATCTTCAATGGTTTCCAGAATTAGCCATGGATTGAACACGGATGAAACACGGATAGGGAACAAAGTGCGAGTCCCTCCGTTTTGCGAGCTTCATCCGCCTCTTATCCGTGTTTAATCCGTGTTTCATCCGTGGCTAAGTTGTTTTCTTGCTCTCTACGCAGATTGGTGTTTTCTTTGTGTTCTCTGTTCCTCTGTGGTTAACACTATTTTCGAGAACGAAACGCAATGGCAGAGCAGATTCTACCGGCATCCATCGTTGAGGAAACCCGCCGACGCTATCTCACCTACGCAGTCTCCGTCATCACTTCGCGTGCGCTTCCGGATGTCCGCGACGGCCTAAAGCCCGTGCAGCGGCGCATTCTGTTCACCATGCACCACGAACTTCAGGTCTATGCCGACCGCAAGCCGGTGAAGTGTGCGCGTATCACTGGCGAAGTGATGGGCAAGTATCATCCGCACGCCGACGCATCGATATATGACGCGCTCGTGCGCATGGCCCAATCGTTCGTTCTGCGTATCCCGCTCGTGGACGGGCATGGTAACTTCGGCTCGGTCGATGGCGACCCGCCGGCGTCGTACCGCTATACCGAAGCACGCCTCACTGCCGCTGCCGACTCGCTTCTTGCTGAGCTCAAACAGCAAACCGTGCCGATGCGGCCCAACTACGACGGCCAACTATTTGAACCAATCGTGCTGCCCGCGCAGTACCCGAATCTTCTCGTCAACGGCTCCTCCGGTATCGCCGTCGGTATGGCGACGAACATCCCGCCGCACAATCTTGGCGACCTTTGCCGGGCGTGCGTGCATCTTATCGAGGACAAAGACGCCACGACTGCGCAATTGCTCGATAAAGTCAAAGGCCCCGACTTTCCGCTCGGCGGCAAGATCGTCACCGATCGCGCGACTCTTCGCAAGATATACGAAGAAGGCCACGGCAGCATCAAAGTTCAGGGCGAGTGGGCGGTCGAGGATAATGGCAAGAAACGCCAAATCGTCATCACCTCGATCCCGTATGGCGTCAACAAGTCCGCGCTCGAAAACCAGATCGGCGGATTGATCGCGGATCGCAAGCTGCCGTTGACCGACCTGACAAACGAATCGAACGAGAAGGTCGGCCTGCGCGTGACGCTTGATCTCAAGCCCGATGCGAACCCCGATCTCGTGATGGCGTACCTCTACAAGCACACGCCATTGCAAGATAATTTTCCTGTCAACATGACCAGCCTCGTGCCCGATGCTCAAGGTGTCATGCAACCGCAACGGCTCGGCTTGAAGGAGATGTTGCGGTACTTCATCGACTTTCGCCTGGAGACGGTGCGCAAGCGGTTTGAGTACGAACTGGAAGTGCTGCGCAAACGCATCCACATCCTCACCGGTTTCAAGATCATCTTCGACGCGCTCGATGAGGCGATTCGGATCATCCGCCAAAGCCAGGGCCGAGCCGACGCGGCGGAAAAACTGATGGCGCGGTTCAAGCTGGACCAGATTCAGACCGACGCGATCCTCGACTCGCAGCTTTACAAAATCGCCCAGATGGAGATCAAGAAGATACTTGACGAACTTCGCGAGAAGAAGAAGCAAGCCGAGGAGATCGAAGCGATCCTGAGTTCGACACGCCGACTCTGGACGATCGTAAAAAACGAGCTGACCGAGATCGGCGAGAAACTCGGCGGACGGCGAAAGACCAAGCTCGGCTCATCCGAGGACGAACTCGAGTTCAACGAGGAAGCGTTCATCGTCAAAGAGAACACCAACGTCGTCCTCACGGCAGACGGCTGGATCAAGCGCGTCGGGCGGCTAGCGTCGGTCGAGGGCACGCGCGTGCGTGAGGGCGATTCTGTCATCGCGGTTGTTCCCGCCAGCACGCTCGATTACGTCGTGTTCTTCGCGGACGATGGAACGGCCTACACGATGCGCGTCAACGAGGTTCCCGCAAGTTCCGGGTATGGCGAGCCGATCACGAAATTCTTCAAGCTCGACGATCAGGTCAAAGTCATCGCCGCCGACACGACCGACGAACGCTTCATCCCCGCCGAGATCAAGCCGGCGAGCAAGGCTGACCCGGCAGGGCCGTACCTGCTCGTCGTCACACGTCAGGGCATGACGTTGCGCATTCCGTTTACTTCGTATCGCATGGCTTCGACCAAAGTCGGCAGGCGCTTTGTTAAGCTTAATGAGGGCGATAAGGTCGTCATGGCGACCATCCTGATTGGCGACGAGGAGAGTATCTTTCTCGCGTCATCCGAGGGCCGCATCCTGCACTTCCGCATCGACGAGATCAACGTCCTCGCTGGCGTCGGCAAGGGCGTCATCGGCATTAAACTCGACGACAGCGATACCTGCATCGGCGGAGCGCTCATCACTCGCAAAAGCCAAATGCTGCAAGTCGAAACCTCCGGCGGCAAGACGCTCGAATTCACCGGACGCCATGACACGGTTTCGCGAGGCAGCAAAGGTTTTGAATCCGTCAAACGTACCTCCCTCACGCGGATCGTCCCGCCGGCCATCGAACTCGTCAACTGGGACGAAGTCGAAGGCAAGGTGACAGAGAAGGCCAGCAAGCCTGGTCAGGGGACGCTGTTTGAGTGAGCGATGGGCCTCGACATGTGTGATCACTCGCGGTAAGATCAATCCAGAACGGCGTCCGATTTAAGAGTCGAGGGACTAAACCATGAGCGTGTTATCCATAGCCGAAAATCCACTCGCACGGATTGCAAAGAACCCGCAATTGTTGCGTCAGTTTTCCGTTGTGGATTACCACAAGATGATTGAATCCGGGATTCTGACGGTAAACGATCGCGTTGAGTTGCTGGAAGGATGGATCGTAAATAAGATGCCGCAAAATACCCCTCACGTCAGCTCCGTCCGTCGAGTAATGCGCTTGCTTTGCGGCCTTTTGTCCGCCAACTGGACGTTGACCTGTCAAGGTCCAATCTCGCTGGCGGATAGCGAGCCGGAGCCTGATTTCACCATCGCTCGAGGCGAACAGGGCATCTATGACCGTCAACGTATAAAGGCGGCGAATATTGGTGTGTTGATGGAAGTTGGTGATTCCACCTTGCTTGCGGACCGCCGATATAAGGGGGCTATCTATGCCCAGGCAAGAATTCCCGAGTTTTGGCTCATCAATGTCGTGAAGCGCCAGGTCGAAGTCTACACAAAGTCGCGTGCGGGCAAGTATCAGAAGGTTGTTGCGTATTCGGAAAAACAGAGTGTTCCATTGGTCCTTGACGGCGAGAAAATCGCTGACATCCCTGTGAGCGAGTTGATAGCCAAATCATGATCTACCTCGACAACGCCGCCACGAGTTTTCCGAAACCGGAAGCGGTTTACCAGGTGCTTGACGCATTCGCACGCCATGATCTCGCGAATCCGGGACGGGCAGGCCACAAGATGGCGCTCGCCGCCGAGCGGGCGCTGGATGACTGTCGGCATCTGCTCAACCAGATGTTTCACGGCGAAGGGCCGGAACGATTCATCTTCACGCTCAACTGTACCGATGCGCTTAACATGGCATTCAAGGGCGTGTTGCAGCCGGGCGATCATGTCATTACGACAGACCTCGAGCACAACAGCGTCAGCAGACCGTTGCGGGCGATGGAACTCGCGGGCAAGATTTCGCTGACGCGTGTCGTCGCCGATGCGGGAGGGACCGTCGATCCCGATGCGATCAAGCGAGCCGTCACGCCGAAGACGCGGCTCATTGCGCTGACGCATTGCTCGAACGTACTGGGCACTGTGCAGCCGATCCGTGAGATAGGTGAATTTGCTCGTACGAAAGAAATCTTATTTCTGGTGGATGCCGCTCAGACCGCCGGCGTGATCCCGATCGACATTCAGGCAATGCGTATCGACCTGCTTGCGTTTCCCGGCCACAAGTCGCTGCTCGGACCGACGGGGACCGGTTCGCTCTACGTCGGCCCCAGCGCGATTGTCGGGGCCTGGCGCGAAGGCGGAACGGGCGGGGACTCGTCCAGCGAAACGCAGCCGCGCGACTATCCCTATTTTCTCGAAGGCGGCACGCCGAACGTTCTCGGCATCGCGGGCCTGGCAGCTGGCATCAAGTATGTCACGGGCGAAGGGTTGGCGAAAATTCACCGCCACGAAGTCGAACTTGTCGAACGTCTGTGGAAACGTCTCGATGAGATCGGCGGCTACGAAGTGTTCGGCCATCGCGACATGACTCGCCGAGTTGGTACGCTTAGCTTCCGCAGCGAAATGCTGCCCGCCGCGGAGATCGGCGGCATCCTCGATCAGGCGTTCGAGATCGCCGTCCGCCCTGGTTTGCACTGCGCGCCGTACATTCACCGAGCGATAGGTACATTTCCCGATGGAGCCTTGCGCGTCAGCCCGGGGCCGTTTAATACGGCAGCGGATATCGATGCCATCGCGAACGCGCTGGCGGAGATTAAGCTGTGATTCGATTTGCATATAGCCCGCCATTTATGGCGGGATCACACTCGAACCCGCCATAAATGGCGGGCTATATAAAATCCCTTACTTCGTCTTCAAGGCAAACAGGATCACCCCGTCCCCACCCGTCCGGGTCGTGAGTCGGAAGGATCGGCCAAACAGGTGCGATTTGACCCAACCGTCATTGCTGCGAGCGACGACGTATTTGCCCGAAACGAGGCGGTAAATTTCGAGCACGGGCGTTTCGATGGTTGAATCAACGAGCCAATATTTGTCAATCCCGGCCTGTGCATATTTCGCCATCAAAGCCACGCGATCCTTATTGATGGACGATTTGCGGATGACTTCCAATGTCATATTTGGCGAACCGATGAGCTCCTTGGAAGTGCCGCCCTTTTTCAATACCGCCAGTCCATTTGCGAATCGATTGAACGAAACGAACATCGCATCGGGTTCGTTGGAGAGACCAGCGCCTTCGTGGGTGAGTAGCATCCGGTCCGCGTACCATCGGCCTAACGCTTCGTTGAGGATGATGGAACCGACGACGACTGTGATGATTGTTCTGATGTAGTTGTGATCCTCGGTTTCCATGCTCAAATCCACGTAGATTTCGTCATTGATGAAAGAAAATCGGCCGCGTTAAGGAAGATCATCAGAGCATGCCCATTTACGAAACGACGCATGATCGACGACCCATGCCGGGATGCGGATGTGGCCGTCGATGATGACGTCGCCCGAATTTGCGTGGGTGCTCGCCGCCGGTCGGTGCATTCTCGCTGTGGCGGGACGCGCGGGACCAATTTTCTTGGGTCGTTTGAGAAGTTTGGTGCTCATGTGGGTATTATACACTGCTGCCACGGGTTGTTTTTGAATTTGCGAAAACTCGATTCCGCCATCGATACAATCAATCTTCACAACGCCAACTGAAGTATGCAGCTACGGTAACAACAGGTTTTGGTGGGTGAGGCATTCGTTACCATACAACTCACGGTATTCCGCACATGGCGACAACCTACGCGGTCGGGATTGACGACATCCGCAGCGCTGCCGTACGCATCGCCGGCTGGGCCCATCGCACGCCAATCGTCACTTGTGCGGCGCTCGATCGTCTTGCGGGCCGGACGCTTTTTTTCAAATGCGAGCAGTTTCAAAAAGTAGGTGCGTTCAAGTTTCGTGGTGCTTGCAATGCGGTGCGTAAACTCTCCGATGCCGAGGCGTCGCGCGGCGTCGTCACGCATAGTTCGGGCAATCACGCCCAGGCGTTGGCGCTGGCGGCGAAGCTGCGAGGCATTTCCGCGCATATCGTCATGCCGTCGAATGCGACGCCGGTGAAGCGACGCGCTGTCGAGGATTACGGCGCCAACGTCATCGAATGCGTGCCGACGCTCGACGCACGCGAAACCACGGTGACCGAGGTGCAGGCTAGAACCGGCGCGATTCTGATCCCGCCGTACAATCATCCGGATGTCATCGCGGGGCAGGGGACTGTCGCCCTGGAGATGCTCGCCGACCATCCTGATCTTGACGCCATCGTCGCACCGATCGGCGGCGGCGGGTTGTTGGCAGGCGTCACCTTCGCAGCGAAAGCGCTGAAGCCGGACATACGTGTCTTCGCCGCGGAGCCATGCGGCGCGGATGATGCGGCTCGTTCCAAGGCGGCTGGCGTGTTCATCCCGCAGGCGGCGCCGAAAACCATCGCCGATGGCTTGCTCACCAGCATGGGCGACCTGACCTGGCCGGTGGTGCGCGATCTCGTCGAGGACGTGCTCACCGTTAGCGAGGACGAAATCGTCGCAGCGATGCGACTGGCGTGGGAGCGGGCCAAACTTCTGATCGAGCCAAGCTCGGCCGTCGCCATCGCGGCGGTGTTGTCGTCGCGCTTCCGTGGCTTGGACGGAATGGGCAAGGTCGGTATCGTTTTGAGCGGCGGCAATGTGGACCTCGACAAGTTGCCGTGGTGATTCCTTATCGCCGTTTGGGTTTTGCGCTCGCTATGAGCCACGCCGCGACAGGCGCTAAACGGGGAGAAAATTCATGCGTCCCGTCGATCTCATTCGGAAAAAACGCGACGGCCACGCCCTGACGCCTGACGAAATCCGCGCGTTCATCCAGGGCGTCACCGTACGCACCTGGCCCGACTACCAGACCTCGGCCCTGTTGATGGCGATCGTGCTGCGCGGTATGAGCGCCGACGAAACCGCTGTGCTCACCGACGCCATGGTGCATTCCGGTCAAAAACTCGCCTGGCCTGATTTGCCTGGACCGAAAGTTGACAAGCATTCCACCGGCGGCGTCGGCGACAAGACTTCGCTGATCGTCGCGCCGCTCGCGGCGGCGTGCGGCTGCATCGTGCCGATGATGTCCGGACGCGGTTTGGGGCACACCGGCGGAACGCTCGACAAACTCGAAGCGATTCCTGGGTTCCGCGTTGGCGTGTCGCTGGACGAATTTCGCACGGCCTTACAAACAGTCGGGTGCGCCATGGTCGGTCAAACCGCGGAGATCGCGCCTGCCGACAAAGTCCTCTACGCTCTGCGCGACGTAACGGCAACGGTTGAGAGCATCCCGCTCATCACCGCTTCGATCCTGGCGAAGAAAATTGCCGAGGGCATCGACGCGCTGGTCATGGACGTCAAGTGTGGCCAGGGCGCGTTCATGAAAACACGCACGGATGCAAGGGCATTGGCGCAGTCGATTGTCGCGACCGGCAGCAGCAATAGCGTCCGCACCGAGGCGATCATCACCGCCATGGACGTACCGCTCGGACGCATGGTTGGCAACGCGCTGGAGGTACGTGAAGCCATTGACACACTGCGGGGTAATGGGCCGCGCGATCTCGAATTACTGGCTGTTACCTTGACGGTGCGAATGCTCGTGCTTGGTGGTTTGGCCGACCTATTAAACGCGGAAGCGATCGTGCGGTCGGCTCTAACGTCCGGGCGCGGCCTGGACGTTCTGCGTAGAATGATCGCACAGCAAGGCGGCGATCCTCGCGTGGTTGACGATCTCGCGCTTCTGCCGACGGCACCGCAGCGGACCATCGTCTACGCCGAGCGATCGGGCTACGTCGCCGAGCTGTACGCGGAAAAAATTGGTATCGCGACGATGCTGCTCGGCGCAGGGCGTTTGCGTGTCGAGGACGCGATCGATCATGCCGCCGGCGTTAGGCTACTCGCCAGGCCCGGCGAGTTCGTAAAATTCGGCGACGCGTTGGCGGAAGTGCATTATCGCACCGACGATCGGCTCGGCAACGCCGTCACGCTGTTGCAATCCGCCTGGCGTATTGATGACGAGCAACCGACATCCACGCCCTTGATTCTGGAGCATGTCCCATGATGCCTGCCGCCACGCCGGAAGCGAAACGCTCGTCGAACCTCGCCGAACCGTTGCCTGGTCCATCGACGCCAATGGCGGCACGCCTTGCCATTGCGGTTTTCATCGGCGTGATCGGGTTGGCTGCGTATACCCTGCGGGAGCAGATCGGCCTGCGTGGCCAATCGGCGGTGGGCGTTGTCTTCTTCTTCGGCCTGGTGGCGATGTTCTCTGCCAATCTTCGCGCGGTCAATTGGCATACCATCGGCTGGGGCCTCGCCCTTCAGATCGCGCTGGCGATTCTTGTTCTCAAAGTCGGCTATACACGCGATCTGACTCCGCAAGAATTGCAGTCCCTACAAACGCAGCGTGCCGTCTCCATGATTGGACTGGGCACGCACGGGGTCCTCGCCATTCTACCTGCGGTTCGATTGTCGCCGCCTGAAACGAAGTTTGTGCGTCCGGTCTACATGATCTTCGATCGGCTCGGCGATTTCGTCAAGGCGTTCATTAGCTTCTCCGACGAAGGCGCGAAGTTCGTCTTCGGCAACCTCGCTCAGCCCGGCGATATCGCGCTCAATCCGGGAGCCGAGTTTATCTTTATGTTCGCGTTCAAAGCCTTACCGCCGATCTTGTTCGTGTCGGCGTTCTTTACCGTGCTCTTTCACTACGGCATCTTACAATGGTGCGTGCGATTGATGGCCCGCGGCATGGTTTACCTGATGGGCACGAGCGGCGCGGAGACGCTGTCGGTGGCGGCCAACGTGTTCATGGGCCAAACCGAGGCGCCGCTCATCGTCAAGCCGTATGTGCCTCGCATGACCAACTCCGAACTGTTCACACTGATGGCGAGCGGCATGGCCCATATCTCCGGCGGCATGATGGTCGTGTATATCAACTATGGCGCCGACCCCGTGGCGGTGCTGACGACCTGCGTGATGGCGTGCCCGTGCAGCCTTTACCTGGCGAAGCTGTTCTTGCCGGAAACGAGCGAGCCGGAGACCGCGGGCACCGTCGAGACGAAGCAAGAGAAATCGCCCTATGTCAACGGCATCGACGCTGTTGCCGCCGGCACAGGCGATGGCCTGCGACTGGCGCTCAACGTCGGCGCCATGCTGATCGTGTTCATCGCTTTCGTCGCGATGTTCAATGGCCTGCTCGGACAGATCAAGCCGATGCTGCTCGCGTTTGGCGTGCCAGCGGACTCATTAGCGACTTGGCCTGACAAGCTTTCCTTGGGCTCTCTGTTCGGCTGGCTTTTCGCACCGGTCGCATTTTTGATGGGCGTCGATGTCAGCGATGCAGGCAACGTCGGCTCGTTGCTCGGCGCGAAACTCTCGATCAACGAGCACTACGCCTATCTTCAAATGAAGGCAATGAAGGCGATCCACGGCACCATGAGCGACCGGTCCTATACGCTCGCCGCCTACGCGCTGACCGGGTTCGCCAACTTCGCGTCAATCGGCATTCAGATTGGCGGCATCGGGGCGATGGCACCCGAGCGACGCGGCGACCTCGCCAGGCTCGGCGGGCGGGCGTTGTTCGTCGGCTTTGTGGCGACGCTGCTCAACGCCGCCGTCGCGGGCATCTTGATGGACGATTAACTTCCAAGCCCCAGGATGAGCGCAGCGATTCCTGGGGGTGAATGCGCTCGTAGATGTCACCCCCAGGAATCGCTGCGCTCATCCTGGGGCTTGGAGTGACGGGATGAATTTGCATGAACTCGTCGAACAGGCCCGTGCTGTCCGAATCCGCTCCCACGCACCCTACTCCGGCTTCAAGGTTGGCGCGGCACTCGAAACCGTCGGTGGCGGTATCATTACCGGATGCAACGTCGAGAACGCATCGTACGGCTTAACGATCTGTGCCGAGCGAGTCGCCGTCGTGAAGGCGATATCGGAGGGCGAGACGAAGTTTACGCGCATCGTTATCGTTACCGATACCGAAGTACCGACGCCGCCGTGCGGGGCATGCCGACAGATATTGTGGGAGTTCGCCGGCGACATCGAAATCGTGCTGGCGAATCTGACCGAAGTGAAGGCAACCTATCGGCTCGCGGACCTGCTGCCGCTGCCCTTTGATGGGCGAATATTAGGAAAGAACTAACCACAGAGGGACAGAGGACACTTAGAAAATGCGAGAAACGGAGCGGATTAAATTTCAATTCCTCGCATTTTCTCTGTGTCCTCTGTGCCTCTGTGGTTAATTTCTCATCATTTCAAGGTCTGCAAATACGCGATCAGGTCAACTAACTCTCGTCGGCTCATCGTTGCTTCTTGGCCTTCGGGCATGAGCGAAATCTTAGACGTTCGCCGTGTATCGACGTCGGCCTTGTCGATGCGCAGGTCGCCCTTGAGATAGTCGTTCGCCTGGATGACGCGTAGGGTTTTGCCGTCGTCCTTCACGAGGCCGGTAATGACTTTGCCGTTCTTCAGTTCGATCAACTCGACTTCCCAGCCGGTCTTGATGATCTTGGACGGGTAGAGCACCGATTCGATGAGGTAATCGAGCTTCTGACCGGCGACGCCCTTGAGCGACGGGGCGAGCGGCGTGGTCGCGGTTGCCGTCGTATGGCATTTCGTGCAGGCGTTGCGCTCGAAGACCTGCAGGCCCATCGCCGCACGTTTGGGGCGTTCGGCGGCGGGGATGTCGCCAAGTTCCTTCACGGCATATTTCGTCAGCGATTCCTTGTCCTTTTCCGCTTCGGGCAGCATCCACGTCTTGTCCGCGCTTTGCTTTAAGTCACGGAAAACGGCGGCCAGGTCCTCCTTGTGGCGGTCGTCTTTCTTGATGAGCTTAGGTGCATGATAGCGCAGCATCTCGATCATGTCGGGCCGATCGCCGAACGTGCGCCACCAACGAATCGCGTCACTCCGCACAAAAATATCGTCATGTTCAAGCAGTTTCTCCCACGCGTCGGCCTTGCGCGACCCATCGGTGCGAGCGATCGTCGAGAGGTAATCGACGGTATCCTCGAACTTCGTCTTCGGGTTCAGCACGCTCGGCCACAGCGGCTCCGCGAGCGACGATGCTTTCGGGCCAAATCGGCGTGCGAGCACATGGGCCGCCTGACGCAGGTCCTTGTTGGCGGATTGCAATTGGCCGGCGATCTGCTTCAACGCGAACGGCGTCGGGCCTTCGCTTTCGAGAAATTCAAAGATGACAAGTTGATCGCTCGGCGAAGCGATCTTGAGCGAACCCTTCTCGACGGCTTCGATGAACCGTTTGCCCGCGGCGGCGCTGAGCTTGGACGACGCCAGGCTGCCGCCCGATTTCGCCTTGAGCACCAGCACCGCTTTGGCGATGGTCGCGGTCGGCAGATCGTCGCGCGCGATCAGCTTCTCCAACCCCGGCACGATCGACGCATCGCCGTTCAATTCGGCGACTTTGAGCAACAACTGATGATCGAGCTTGCCGGGATTTTCGAGGGCCTTGGTCAACGCTTCGAGAGCGGCCTTCTTGGTCGGGAAATTCTCGTAGCACGCGACATCAATGGCGATCAGGCCGGCAAGACGGACGTCGGCGTCGGCGGATGTGAGCAGCTTCGTGATCGCTTTTTCATCGGCGTACTTGGCGAGATGCCAGGCGGCCTCATAGCGAAGGTGGGGATCGTTCGCCACTTTCATGTCCGTCCTTGCAAATATCTGAGAAAGCTCCGATCGCCTTACATCAGCGTTTTTGTTCGTATAAGCAAGAGTGAGATGGAATTCGAGCCAAACTGCTGGTACAGCTTCGTTTACCGGCAGCGCGACTCCAATTCCGTTGTTATTCTTTGCTCGGTCCAAATTATTGCGGACGATGTTCAGTGCGAGCCTCTGAACTTTCCAATCCGCATGCGCTACGCCGCTGTAATCATTTAATGGCAACTGCCTATCCCAAACTTGAAGCATTACCCACAGTGCATTAGCAGCCCCGAGTGCTTCCTTGGCGTTTGCCGCGTGCTCCTGGAGGGACTTGTGGATTTGTGGGCCCGTGTTTTTTACCAGGTGAGCAACCGCCTTTGCCCGAATCATGTGATCCGGCGAGCCCAGTGCCTCGATCGCATAGTCGTCGTTCTTCCACTCCGCCGCATCGAGCTTGTGCTTGACGACGGGCCGATCCTTGCCCACGTACTTCAATCGCCAGATGCGGCCTGTCATGTCGCTTTCGTCGTCGCGGCCGTACCAGTCGGCGATGAGCAGGCTGCCGTCCACGTCGAGATGGATGTGAGCCGGGCGGAAGTGCGGATCTTTGCACCAGACGAGCGGTTCGCGCTTGGAGATGTTGTTGCGTTCATCGGGCACGAAGCGGATGATCGCGCGGTTGTTGCCTGCAAAGCCGTGGGCACCCCAGTTGCACAGGAAGAGGTTGCCTTGATATTCTTGCGGAAAGTCGGCGCCGTAATATCGCATGAGTTGTGTGTTGGCGCCGCGGTGCAGTTCTTCGCAAGGCGGGGCGAGCGGATGATTGCCCGCGAGCCAGGCGTTGTCTACGGCACCACGGCTGTAGCAGTGATAATCGACGCCTTCGATGACGCGCACGAAGCGGTTCGGGTTGCCTTCGCCATTGGAGAGCAGCCACATTTGGCCAAAGGGATCATACTCGAAGGAATACGGCACGCGCAACCCTTGCACGAGCCGTTCCATCTTTGTGCCATCGGGGTTCATGCGAACGACGATTCCGGAGCTGCCCTTGCCCGACATCTTGCCATCGGGCGATTGCAGATTGATGGCGTGATTGCCGACGCTGAGGTAGAGCTTGCCATCGGGGCCCCATTCGAGAACGAACATGCCGAACGGGTTCCAGGCTTTGGTGAGATCGGTGACGATAGTTTTCTTGTTGATGGCGAGGGGTGTTGCTTTGGACCCCGCAGGCTCGCTGCGCTCGCCTGCGGGCTTGGCGGGAATGTCGTACGTGTAGAGGTAATTGTTCGCAGCCAGCCAAAGTTTGTCGCCCTTGACGGCGATGCCCATGACCGGGTCGGCGAAACCGTCGGCGATGAGCGTGCGCGTGAAGCCGCCCTTGCCGTCGGGATCGAGACGAATGACAGGATTCGCGTACGGCTTGATCGGCGATCCCGGCGGGCCGAATCGGTAGGTGTGGCTTTCGCTGACGATGATGCGGCCCTTGTCATCCACGACCATCGTAATCGGATTGATAATCAGCGGGTCGGCGGCGACGAGTTCGATCTCGAAGTCCTTCGGCACGACGAAGTGCTTGATCTGCTCTTGCGGAGTGAGTCGGCCTTTCACCGGAACGACTTCGGTGGTGTTGTAGTTGAATTGAGCCGGGGGGGCACCGCCTTTACCCTTGCCTTTGCCCGCCTTCGCGCCGCCTGCGGTGAGATTCCATGGGCCGATGCCGGTGTCGCCGAGCGTGATGGCGTTGAACCATGCGGAGTCGTTGAAATCAGTTTTGATCCATTCCTTACTGACTTGACCGTCGCTCACGCTTCCGGCTCTGAAGATTTTCGTCTTGTCGTTCGTGACGATGAAATGATCTTTCTTGTCGTTAGTTTTGACGTGTAGCCGAGCGATGACGCCGGCGACGCCGCCCTGGTTGGTCGCATTGATGGCCAAGACGTTCTTGCCGACGACGAGATGCTTGGCGACATCGTATTGCTCAACCGTAGCCCATTCCGTATCCTCGCCGACCTTTTGGCCATTGACGTAGGCGACGTAGACGTTGTCCGCCGTGATCCACAGGTCTGCGGCGGTCGGCTTGGCCTCGAGAGTGAAGGCGAGCCGAAGGAATCGTGGCTCATCGTTTTGCGTGACGGTGTTGGCGCTGGCTTCGTCCCAGATCCATTGTGCGCCAACCCAGCCGGTGGGGGTGGAGTTTTGTGCGAGGGTCCAGGTGGTGAGAATCGCGAACAGTACGACGGCGGAAAGAAGCGGCTTTTTCATTGCGGCGCCTTTTTAGTGGGTAGGAGGAATGCGCGATGATGGGATTGTAGGCGGGAGATCGCAAAGTTGCCAGAGGTGATTTCCGCTTGCGGCTTAGCGCTCAGCTTGTTCAACCTGAACGCTAAGCCGCAAGCGGAGGAAGGATCAATCACGGCAGATCGCGATACGCAAATCGGCGTTCGATCTTTTCGGCGGGGTAGGCTTGGCCATCGACCTCGGCGTAGGGGTAGATGAAGAAGTTCAGCGTCGGTCCCTTTTGGCGAGGCTCAAGGTTGATGTCGCGGCCCGTGGTGAAGCGGACGCGGTCTTCGGTCAGGTTGCCGAAGTAGTAGTTGTTGAGTTCGGGGAAGCGGTTAGCTTCGGAGATATCGACGGGAACCCAGCCCTTGTTATTGGGCAGGAACCACGCCCAGCAATGATAGCCGCCGACGACGCCCTCGCCGTGTTTGGGCGGGATCGGGAAGCCCATTTCGAACTTGGAGGGAATCTTGTTGCCGCGGGCCATGGAGATAAAGAGGCTGTGGAAGTCGGAGCAGTTGCCGAACTTGGAATCGCAGGCCCAGACGGAATCGCCTTGGCCCCATCCTGTGCCGACTTTGCTGTATTTCATGTGGGTGTTGACGATATCGTACAGCAGCTTGGCGGTCTGGAACTGGTCGCCGGAGAGCTTGACATCTTTGAGCAGATCGAGCGGTTTGCCGTCGATCGGGACGCGTTTGTCCGGTTGCAGAAAGCGAGTGAGGTTGTCACTCGCCAACGGTTTGAGGGTGAGATTGGCTGCGACATTGGTGACGACTTCTTGGCGACGGACCTCGTAGACGACCTCGAACGGGATTTCGCCGGCGTCGTTGGCGATGCCTTTGAAGTGGATCATGGTGTTGCCGTACTGCTTCTCGGCGCCGATTTTGTAGCCCTTGGGCAGCGATTGGGTGGCGATTTTGATTTTCTGTTCGGCTCCTGAGATGGCGCTCGGCAGCCAAACGCTCGCTTCTTTGCCGGGCGGCAGGTCCTTCACTTTGCCGGCGTAGGTGAAGAGGAACGCGCGTTCCTTGGCTTTTGGCGCTGCCTTCTTCGGCGTGATTTTCTCGCCAACCTCGGCGACGGTGAAGTCGATCGTCACCGATTGGCCGGCCTTGAACGTAGCCACCCGGGAAGCGCGGCGTCCCTGGCCGTTTTCGATCCATAGGGTCTCGGTCGGGTAGGAGTAGGTTTGTCCTAGTGTGAGTTCGGGCGTGTGAAAGAAGCGGTCGCGTCCGACCTGTTTGGAGTTGTAGTCGGCGATCTTGACGGAAGCGTCCGCCACGGGCACGCGGATGATGAGCAACGCCCGATCCGCAGGCACGGTGAGCGAGGCGGGTTGTGCTGAGGCGGCAGGCGCGGTTGCGATGGCGAGCGTGATCGCCAGGCAAATGGGTGAACAAGAACGGTTCATGGTTGATTACCAGGAAATAAGGTGGTGTGATGGCTTGCCTATCACAATCTTATTCATGGCAACCATAAACGCAAGGCCTTGTTTTGCCGCTCGCTTTGGGCGAGCGCGATCGTGATGCATTTCGGTACACATGTGGTGTTGCAGTCATCGAGCCCGCGCTTGCCCAAGTCGAGCGGCTAAACGTCGATACCCTACCGCGCCGTAAATCCGCCATCGACCACGAGCGTCGCGCCGGTGATGTAGCTGCCGGCGTCGGTGGCCAGGAGCAGCGCGGTGCCGACGAGTTCCTTCGGATCACCCCAACGGTTAAGCGCGGTCGTTTTGGCGAAGCGGTCTTGCTCCTCTTTCGACAGCACGCTGGCCGGCAGATCGGTGAGGAACGGCCCCGGCGCGATGCAATTGACCGTCACGCCCGATTCGCCCAGGTCGAGCGCGCTGGCCCGAGCGAAGCCGACGAGGGCGCATTTCGTGGCTGAATAGATGTTGCGGGCGTTGTTCGACACCAGAGCCATGATCGACGAGATATGAATCACGCGGCCCCACTTGCGTGCCTTCATTTGTGGCACGAGAGCGCGGGTCAGCACCATTACCGAGTTCAGATTGATCTCCATGATTCGATCCCACTCGACATCGGTGATCGCGTCCACGGCTTGCGGCACATTCGTACCTGCGTTGTTGATGAGCACGTCAACCCTGCCCATCTTGTCCAGTGCGAATTGGGCGAGCGCCTTGACATCGTCGCGTTTAGCCATGTCGGCGACCATGTAAACGCCACGACGCCCCGTGCCTTCGAGAATCTCGGCGAGCGCGGCTTTGAGTTCGTTCTCATGCCGGCTGGCGATAACGATATCCGCGCCGGCTTCCGCTAGCCCGCGTGCCATCGCCTTGCCTAGGCCTTTGCTGCCGCCCGTGACGAGTGCGACCTTGCCCGTGAGTTTGAATTGATCCATATACATGCTGCGTAGTCCTCCAGAAAAAGTAATGGGGATAAGATAGGATTCGACGGTTTGAAGGAAATGCGAATTCGCAACAATCCCCAAGACGAACTTGGCGATTGCTGTTGGGAGGAATGAAAAAGACAAAGTACGAATTACGAAGAGCGAAAATGATGCATTCTTTCGCTCTTCGTAATTCGTACTTTGTCTTTGAAATCCTGTCTTCGATCTTTGAAGTTCACAAGTGTCGTTTCTCTCATTCTGCTCTTGACGACTAGCCATATTCGTATTATCTCCCAAATTCCAAGTTAATATTGTCCTGGGCGAGGTCGTTGCGTGCGCTCACGTGGTTGGTTGGCACTGTTGCCGATGCTGTTTGTTGGCGTGGGTTGCATCGTTACCGATGGCAACGACCCATCGACTCTGACGAAGCCATTCCACAACCCCGGTTTGGCGGCAGACAATGTCATGCTGCGCATCGCGATCGTCGAAAGGCCCGTTGGCGATACGTTCCTCGACCGTGGTGTTTGGCAGCATACCGACGAAATGATCGGCGAGTTCGACGAACGCCTGGTCCGCGTGGAGAACGGTTTTCGTATCGGCCATATCGTCGGCCCACCGCCGGGCGAACTGCAGCGACTCCTGCTCTCCGATGCCACCGTCGCCAAACTACGCGTTTTCGCCGTCGGCAAAACGATCGATATTCATCTCAGCGGCGAACATCCAGAGGCATCGTTCGCCATCGTGAAGAACAAAAAACGATCCGACGTGACGCTGGAAAAGGCTCGCTACTGCTTTGAAATCGGCGCCCGGTTCGACGAATTTGGCCGCACTGTGCTGGCGTTCGACCCGAAGGTCGAGACGGGCGATCTGGTGTTGCCGGTCCATGCGAAGCCGGATCGGTCGATGTGGGAGTTGAATCGTGAGAAGGCGTGCAAGCGTTATCCAGAACTGAGTTGGGAAGTGACGCTCGACTCGAATCAAACCGTGATCGTCGGCGGGCGGGTGGAACGCGATCGCGCGATCGGCCAGCAGGCGTTCATCGACGGCGCGGACACCGGTGGATCGCAACGGTTGCTGGTGATCTGCAACTGCCGGCCGCCACAGGTAAGCCTGCCGCAGCCCGTAAATGACGACGAACGCACGCGCATCAACAGCGCTCCGCCGCCACTCGCCTTACAAGCGGGGACTTCGGGGACGCCGCGACGATAGTGTTCTCCGCTTGCGGCTTAGCGCTCGATGCGTCCCACGCGATTGCTTCATTCCCGTCTCGAACATCTCACGCCAACAACTCGCGCACTACGTTTCCATGCACGTCGGTCAGACGGAAATCCCGGCCACTGTAACGGTAGGTCAGGTGTTCGTGGTCGAGGCCCATCTGGTGTAGGATCGTGGCGTGCAGGTCGTGGACGTGCATGCGTTTATCCTCGGCGCGGAAGCCGAACTCGTCGGTCGCGCCGTAGGCCATGCCACCACGGAACCCGCCGCCGGCCAGCCACACGGAAAAGCCCCAGTGGTTATGGTCGCGGCCATCGCCGCCTTGCGACGCCGGCGTGCGGCCAAACTCGCCGCCCCACAGGACTATCGTCTCGTCGAGCAAGCCGCGATGTTTCAGATCGTGCAGTAATCCAGCAATCGCCTGGTCGGTGCCGCCCGCAAGGTTGCGGTGCTGAGCGTCATTGTTGCCATGAGTGTCCCACGGTTGCCCCGCACCCGAGTAGATTTGCACCGCACGCACGCCGCGCTCGACGAGTCGCCTTGCCAGCAGGCAGTTGTTCGCGAAGACATTGCGGCCATAGAGATCACGCGTCGGGGTCGTTTCCTGCGTCAAGTCAAACGCTTCTTGAGCCGCGGTTTGCATACGAAATGCCATCTCCAGCGATTGAATGCGTGCATCGAGCAATGGATCCTGGCCTCGCCGTTCGGTCTGTAGACCATTCAATCGCTGCATAAAGTCGAGTTGCCGACGTTGGCTGTCGCTGCTCAGATGTTGATTCTGCAAGTAAGGCAACACCGTGCGCGGATCGTAATTCACCGGCAGATTGATGTGGCAACCCTGATAAATGCCCGGCAGAAATCGATTGCTCCAATTCGCGGCCCCGTTCACCGGCAACCCCGGCGACAGCACGATATAGCCCGGCAGATTCTGGTTCTCCGTGCCGAGGCCATAGACCATCCAGGAACCATAGCTGGGCCTTAACGCTTGCAGGTGGCCGCTGTTCATCATGAACATCGACGGCTCGTGATTCGGGATGTCGGTGTACATCGAGCGGATGACGCACAGATCGTCCGCGTGTTTTGCAACGTGCGGAAAGATCTCGCTGATTGGCAAACCCGACTGGCCACAACGCGGGAACTTGAACGGCGACGGACGCAACCCCACCGTCGCGTTCTCGGTCCGCAGACCCGCAATGCTGGCAGGCCGTTGACCTTGGTAAGTGCGCAGAGCCGGCTTCGGGTCAAACGTATCGACCTGCGACGGCCCGCCGTTCATGTAAACATGGATGATGTGCTTGGCCTTGGCCCGATGATGCGTCGGCTTTGGCGCCAACGGCCCCGTTGCCGGCGTATCGGCAGCGAGCACGTTGGCCAGGCCGATCATGCCGAGGCCCGTGCCACAGCGGGTGAGTAAGTCGCGGCGCGATAGGAGGGGATTAGGGTGCATCGTGTTTCTCGTCAAGAATGAGCGACAAGTGTCGCAAGTCGGCTCGTGTCGATTTGGACATGAGCCAGGAGATATTTATCCGGATCAAGATCGGTCATGACATCTCGATACGCGTCAACGCCGCCGGGCTTCGGAATCGAATCGCCGTCTTCGACCATGCCTTCAAAATGCAGTTCGAGTGCTTTCTTCATGTTCGCCACGACTTTTTCGATTGACCTCCCGACGGATGCGCAACCCAACACATCGGGACAGTGAGCACTGTACCCCGTGGCTGTCTTGCCGATGACGATGAGGTAGGTTGCCATGCCAAATGTTGGCCTTCTGGTATCACGGTTGTCCTTGAGGTTCAAGGTCTCGCTTCGCTCTCCACTGGATGCTTGCGATCCAATCGAATCCCCAATTTGAAATTGTATCGGTGAGCCTTTGCGATTATCGCTGTGTTTGGTGTGTCACTTTCCGCAATCATTCAGATATCCTTATCACTCCGCAAAAAGATCCGCCACCGCCAATCGCCAACCCGGCACCGCAGGCTCGGCGTTGGCGATATCGCCCTTGCGAAAGACGATCGCTTGGGTCGGGGCGGTTGCCGTGTACATTGCTATCGTCCTTGCCTCGGGATCGACATCCCACACGACGAGTGTGCCAGCGTCGAAGTAATCGGTGCGTTTATCGGCCATCTCTGCCTCAGCCGATGGACCGTAGTCATTTTCGCTTCGCACCTCGGCAGCGAACTTGGGCACGCCATTGATGAAACGCATGGGGTTGGCTGGCGGCGGTCCATCGTAGTACGACGCGTCCGGCGAAAATGACTCGCGGCCCGATGGGAGTTCCGCCACTGCATAGTCGACGCCGTCCGCGTAGGCTTTTCCTTGGCCTGTTTTTTTCGAAAAAGCACGGAGCGAAACAGCAATTTCAAATGCTGCGCTGCTAGGCAATTCACCGCTGGGCATAAAGTGTATTATCCTCCCGGCGATCAACTCCGCTTTACCCTCGACGCAAAAGAGGTCATCAAGGGTTTCGCGGATGCTAATATCGGTTGCCATGGTTCAACCTCACACAATCTTGAATCGAGTAATTTTCGATATCGTCGATCTCCAAGAAATTCGTCACCTCGCCTCGCCACAGCGTCCAATTGCCTCTTCAAGCAACTGGGCGGCGAGTTGCATCGGCGAGACCTTGCGATCCGCGGTGCTTGCCTTAACCGCGAGTTGTTCCAGTTTCTTGAACGTCTCGTCGCTCATCGGCAGTTTGCGGTGATGGACCCAATCGACGGCGGTCGGTCGCCCTGGTCGTTTACCCTGCCCTGGTTCAAGACGCGATTGCAATCGAGCGACGATCTCCGCCAGCCGATAGGCTCCGAACGCACCGCCGCCGGTGTCGGGAACTTCTGTTACGATCTTTGCACCCAGAATTGCTGCGATCTTTTTGATGTTGTTGGCCATCTTCTCATGGTTGCATTTTCTGCTCAAAAAGTCAATTTACGCACTAAAATAAATCAGAATAGTAAATCCCCGTTTTATATTCGCCTCTTGCGGCTTAGCGCTCAGGAACACCCGCGCGAGCGCTAAGCCGCAAGCAGCAACTCCACTACGGCCGCGGCAGCAGGAACACGGGCGCGGCCACGTCGCGCTCCCATTCCAGTTGCTTTTCGGCATTCCAGGCTTGCAGCGTTCGGCGTTTCTGAAAGGGATTTTGGGGGTTCTTTGCCGCCCCGTCTTTGACCACCAATGTTAACTCGCCCACCTTCGGATTGGCCGTTTCCGCCGACATGACGAACAACTTCCCCGTAGCGATTTCGTCGGCGCTCAACGCGGTGACTTTGCCCGTATCCAATTCAATGCGAGCGACTCCCGACGCTTCTTTTCGTTCGCGTTTCTCGATCTCCGGCGTTGGCCTCGCGCCGCCGGCGTAGAACGCACGGGCCTCCCACGTCAGCCATACGGTCTTGCCCTCGACGCGAGCGCTGCTGCGAAACGTTCGACCATATGCGACGCCGACGGAGACCCAACCGGGAAAGCCGAGCGGTTTGGCCTCACGGAGCAGTTTGCCGTCCGCGCTCGTGGCGAGAATGTCAATAGCGTTGGCCTTCTGCACAATGAGCAAGCTATCAGTGGCCAGCAGCGGTTGTCCGCCAGCGGGGTTGGTCCAGAGCAACATGCCGGTGGCGAGGTCGAGCGCGTCGATGCCGCCCTTCGGGTTGGGGAAAAAACCAGTCTTGCGTGCTGGATCAGCGATGCCGCTGCCGGGCAGAACCTGGGGCAGGTGAGGCGCGGGCTTTTGCTGGGCGATTCCTGGTGTCGAAATCGACGCGGCACAAAGGAGAAGTAAACATAGAGCACGTTTAATCGTGGCACCTTCAATTATTGGAAGACATCGATTCAATCCACCCACTGGAACTCATTCGACGCCAGGATCGCCTGCGCGAATTGCTCCAAGGCGGTCAGGCGGTCTGTCGGCCTCGCCGTCTTCGCGTCGCGCAAGAACTCCGTGCTCGACCTTTTCTCCGCGTCCGACGGTTCGCGGCCATACGCCAAGCGGAAGGCGAGGCCGATACGCTCCTCTTCACGCGGCGAAAGTTTTTCGAGCCGATTGGCGAACGCCTTCGCGGTTTGGATTGTGAACTCACTGTTGAGCGCGAATAGTTGCTGTTGTGGCACCGTCGTCACGCTTCGGCGATCGCTCGTGACGTTCGCATCGGGGAAGTCGAAGAGCACGAGCAGAGCGTTCGGTTCCACGCGGCTGATCTTCGCATACAGCGTGCGGCGCGTATTGTCGGCCTTGTTGAGGTCGAGCGATGGCCCGCCGATCGCGCGGTCGAGTCGTCCGGCGACCGCGAGCCAGGTGTCTCGCCACGATTCAAAATCGAGCCGACGCGGTGTATGCCTCCAGAGGTACTGGTTCTCCGGATCGGCTTCGATGTTCTTGGGAACGCCAGCGCTGCTCAATTGATATACACGGGACAGCATGATCTCGCGATGTATCCAACGCAGCGACCAGCCATTCTCCATGAAACGCACGGCCAGCGTGTCGAGCAATTCGGGATGCGTCGGACGATCGCCGAGTTGGCCGAAGTTGCTCGGCGTGCCGACGATGCCCCGACCGAAGTGATAATGCCAAACGCGATTGACGATGACGCGTGCCGTCAGCGGGTTCTTCGGCGAGGCGATAGCGTCGGCAAGTTCGAGGCGGGTGAATTTGGCAGGTTTGGCGTCAGTCACCCTCACCCCCGGCGCCTCACCCGGAGGGAGAGCGGAGAGTATCCGGAGGTAGCCAGGCGGCGCGGGTTCGCCGAGGCGTTCGACGTTGCCACGGATGTTGACTCGCATCGCCGTCCCGCCGCCGCTGATGACGTGGGCCATCGGCAAAGGCGGTGGGGCTTCTTTGCGTAGGCGGTCGAGTTTCGCCTTGAATGCGTCGATTTCTTTCTGGGTGGAGTCTGGAACTTTCGGGTCTTTCTTCTTTTTCTCGGCCATCTTGAGCTGCGCCTCAGCCGCCTTGAATTTTTTGTCCCAGGTTCGGAACCGTTCGACGGATTGTGCGTCGGACAGCGGCCTGATGTCGAGGTTCGAGCCGTTGTACGCCGCTGCCAGGGAGTAGTAATCGCGCGTCGGAATCGGGTCGTACTTGTGATCATGGCAACGGGCGCACGCCACGGTTAGGCCGAGCAGGCCGCGCGTTAGCGTGTCGATGCGGTCGTCGAGTTCGTCGGCGATGACCTGGGCCGCCACCGAGCCGCGATGATACTCCGCGCCCAATCCTTGAAAGCCGAGGCCCGTCAGTTTGACGGCCATATTCGGTTCGGGATCGCTGATCAAATCGCCCGCCAATTGCAAACGCACGAAGCGGTCGTAAGGCATATCGCGATTGAGTGCGTCCACGACCCAATCGCGGTAGCGATATGCATGTGCCCGTGTGTTGGCGAACGCCAACGCTTTATCCTCGGCATAGCGTGATACGTCGAGCCAATAGCGTGCCCAACGCTCGCCATAGTGAGGCGAAGCCAGCAGCCGATCGATGACGTTCGCCAGTGCGGTTGGCGAATCGTCTTTCAGAAACGCGTCGATCTCCTCCGGCGTCGGCGGCAGCCCAGTCAGGCCGAAGGTCGCCCGACGCAGAAGGTCGCGTTTCGCAGCCGGGCCGACCGGTTTCAGTTGACGCTTTTCCAACTCGGCGAGAATGAAATGATCGATGTCGCGGATCGGCCAGCCAGTGTCCTTGACCTGGGGCAGAGGTGACTTGACGGGCGGCTGAAACGCCCAGAACGCGCGAGCTTTGTCCCAGTCGATCTCCTTGACGACGGTCGGAGCATTGCCGACACGCGGGTCCGGGGCACCCATCCGCACCCAGGCCTCGAAGTCGGCGATGATCGTCGCGGGTAGCTTGCCCTTGGGTGGCATCTTCGTGTCATCGGTGTGGCGCAGGGCTTTGAGCAGCGTGCCTTCGCTGACCTTCCCCGCGACGATCGCCGGCCCATTGTCGCCGCCTTTCAAGAGATCGGCGCGTGTGTCGAGCAGCAGGCCCGCCTTGAGCTTCTTGTTCTTCTTGGCGTCAGCCGAATGGCATTGATAACAATGCTCGGCCAAGACTGGACGAATCTTTTTCTCGAAAAACTCAACGCCCGCAGCGTCTGGATTCTTCGACTCGCCAGCAAATGCAAGCATGGGGTGGATGAGCGTGATGATTATGGTGAGTATTCGTCGGCACATGGGTCTCGGTCCGCGCGTGGAAGGAAATAGCGTAAAAACGGTGCGTGCGGGATGGAATGCTATTTTAACAGATATGCAACCACAGTCAACGTGTACGTTTTCGCGAGGCATCGTAGTAGCGTTGCGAAAAAAACTTGACTTAGTACGACAGCGCTACTTGATCTCTATCTTGGTATACAACAAGGGAGTTCGGCAAGGTTGATTCCGAGTCCAATGATTCGCTGATGGCGGGTCACGGTATGGCAACGGCGAGCGGTGGCGTTCTGGTGTTGGTCCTGGAGCAGCTTCCTCG
>SIAQ01000062.1 GCA_009697105.1 Gemmataceae bacterium
CAAATCGGTTCATCAGCCGTTGCCAACGCTGCCAAAGTTTTTTTGCATCGTCCATGACGCTATCCCTCCTAGTTTTTCTGCCTGGCTTACCTACCAAACAGAATGCCAGAAGGGTGGCGTTTTTTCATCAGGAATCCTGGAAACTACTGCTTAATCCAAGATTGGTGTTAGATTTGGTTACGCGGGTTTCCGTCAATTTCATTCCGTCGGGAGTGCGCGGTTGATTGACGCGGCGGCAAGCGTTAGCACGCGACTTTGCGAAAGGTTGAGCGCGATGAAGTTCTACCTGATCGTCGCCAAGGGAAACAAGCAGGGGATGCCGATTCCGGTGACCGTTGATCTGTTTCTCGTCGGGTCCGACAAGATCTGCCAACTGCGCAAAGACGGCCTGGGGCCGAGGCACTGCGCCTTCATCACGCGCGATCGGAAGGTATTCGTTCAAGATCTCGACAGCGGCAGCGAGACGATCGTCAACGGGTCGGCGATCCCGGATGGGGGGGAATGGCCGTTGCACGCTGGAGATCGTGTCGTCATCGGTCCGCTGGAATTTTTGGTGCAGGTCCGAGAGACGGCGATGTCGCAGAAGGACCTCGAAGAATGGGCGATGCAGAGCCTTGATATCCATAAGGAGAAAGAAGAGGATGAGGGGGACCAAAGCAAATACGCCAGCGCCGCCGCTGCCGCTGGGTCGATTCTTTCTAAAATCAGTGCCGTGAAAGGGACGATCAAAGGGCGGTTGCGCATCGGTATGGAAAAAGGCACGACGACCATTCGCTTCAACGACCCCAAAATGGTCGAGCAATCGGAAATCGCGCTCATCAAGAAAGAGCTGTCGGAGAATTGCAGCAAACCCAACATGCGCGTTTTGCTCGACCTGAAGAACATCCGCAAGCTGTCCACCCAAGGCGCGATGATGCTTGCCGAGGTTAGCCGATTGTTGCGAAGTAAAGGCAGCACGATGGCGCTATGCCGTGTGCGCGCCGACATCGAAGCGGCGATGGATATTCTGCGAATCGAGAACATCAAGAGTTTCAACGATCGCGACGTCGCGCTCAACGATCGCTGGTAGAATTGCAACGCGGAGCGTTGCGCTTCTACCATGAGAAACCTACGGCTTCTTCCCTGCCTCCACATCGTAATACAACCACCGTGCCGGAGGATCCCATTCGTGCACCAATGGAATGTGCTTGGCGATGAAGCGATTGTGGGAATGATCGTAGAACAAATCGTGCGGGTAGGTCGCGCTGGGCCGAGTCGTTTCACGCGGCAGCAAACCGGCGTGGACCAGCGTCTCCGTGACTAGCTCTGAGCAGAAATAGCTGGCCCGATCGCCGTGCGGACCGCCCATGAACTTGGTGCGAAACGGCCCGCGATCTCGGAACGGCGTCAGTTGCAGGCCCAGTCGTCCCAGCGCGAACCGCTTGCCTTTTTGCTTTTCCCCGAACTCTGTCAGTAACGCCGATTGCTCCGCCGTGGGCGGCGTTTTGCGTTTGCGAATCCAAACCGGGCCTTTGTCGGCGTATTCCTGCAAGTGTGGCAACATGTCCAGCATGCGAATCCAGATCGTGTCGTTTGGGCCAGCCTCCAGGATCGTCAATTGTCCGTTACAATTCGAAACGACCAAGGCGGAGTTGTGCGGCTCAAACGCCAACGCCAAACCGTGTGTGATCTTCCAGAACCGATTCTTGTCCGTGGCGAGCATGACATCGCCCGGCTGCGGCAGATACGCCCTCGCCTTGCCGCGAATCACGTCATCCAGGCAATAGGAAGGTTCGTATAAGTATGACCCAATCTTGCCGTCGCGCTCCTGGGCGGGCAGGATGGATGATAGGCCAAGCAAGACGGTGAACGACGAAATGATGGTGCGCACAACATCCGTGCTCCGAGGGTTGACGGAAGGTTCTCAAGTAATTATCCGCTCGGCAAGCGTGAAAACTCCACGCGATAGTGACGAACGAATTGCGACGAACGGTTTTGACGGGTTACGGTTGACGCAACCAGCAAAAGTTGCTTTACGAGCCGGAAGCGTAAGCGACGGACTGGAGAAATCCGTCGCTTACGCTTCCGGCTCGTATTTTTGTCGGTCGCGTCACGGTTGACGCGAAGAGCAGATGGATCGACAGTTCGGATTGTGCCGAATGTATCGATTATGCAGCGCGCGGACCGAGCACGCGCACTATTTCGGTCGTCGTCGTCAACCCGTTGGCGATGGCGTCCTGGGCGCTGATCCAGATCGTCGAGCGATTGGAGCCAGCCGCACATTTCTCAAGGGTTGCGGTATCGGCCCTCGCTACGACGGCCTGGCGAAGCAGATCATCGAACTGCACGAGTTCCGTAAGAAGTACGCGGCCGTGATACCCCGTGTCGGCGCAGCGCTCGCAGCCGACGGCCTCCCAGTGCTCGCCGGCTTGGCGTCGGCAGATGTCGCAAAGCCGACGCACGAGACGTTGGTTCAGGATGCCCTTCACGCCGCTGGTGAGCAGGTACGGCTCGATGCCCATTTCCAACAGTCGGCTGATGACGCCGCACGACGAACCGGCATGTAACGTGGTGAGGACGAGATGCCCGGTGAGAGCGGCTTCGACGGTGATGTGTGCGGTGTCGGCATCGCGCACTTCACCGACCATGATGATTTCTGGGTCTTGTCGCAGCAGACTGCGAAGGCCGCGTGCGAAGTCGAATTCGGTCCCGGGCTTGGCGTGGGATTGGGTGATGCCGTCGAGGATTTGTTCGACGGGGTCCTCGATGGTGACGATATGCCGGGTTCCGTCGCTCTCGCGCATGAGGTAACGCAGACAGGCATAGAGCGTCGTCGTTTTGCCGCTGCCGGACGGGCCGGTGAGAAAGATCGCCCCGGTGCGATGGGCAAAGAGCATGCGAAGTTCGGCGAGGAGGATGGGCGACATGCCGAGGTCTTCGAGTTCGAGAATAGCCGAGCGCGAGCCGAAAATGCGGATCGCGGCCTTTTCGCCGTGCACGGTGGGAAACGTGCTGACACGCATGTCGGAGCCGAAGCGCGCCTGAGCGAGTCGGCCTTCTTGCGGAATGTCTTGGCGATAGGTCAAAAGTTCCGCCAGCACTTTCAGGCGGGCAATGACGTTCGGCGCCAATTCGCGAGGCAGCGTGGCCCGGCGGTGGAGGACGCCATCGATGCGGAAGCGGATGTCGAGCGACTTCGCCGTGGGCTCGAAGTGAATGTCGCTCGCCGAGCACTGTGTCGCCTCGGCAAGCACGTGATCGACCAGCTGGCCGACGCGCTCGGGATGGTTCGCATCAACAGTGTCGAGTTGCGTTTGTAACGAGGACTTCATGTTTGCCTCAATTCCTGCGGCGTTCGACACCCTACGAGCCGGAAGCGTAACCGACGGTTTCTCTGGTTCCCAAACTCCTGTTTGGGAACCCACGTTCTCGAAACTCCGTTTCGTGGAAACTGAAATCACATTGATGCTATCAGGCGAAACAGAGTTTCCAGAATGCTCGTTCCCACACAGGAGTTTGGGAACGAGAAACCCAAAATGGCAACGCGGAGGGTTGTAGCGAATATTCCGACGGACACAAAGTTCCGGCCCTTCTCCGCCGCGATTTTTGATGATTCGGGACGGCATTACTGGAACGAACGCCAGAGTCCGTCGATTCGTTAACTATGGACAAAGGACGCCCTCTCCCGTTCTCCGCAAAAATGTGCCCCTCGCCCCACGAGGCTACTTTACCATTTTTGCAAGGAGGTATTGAGGTGTTTTCCCGCGCTCGTTGGCTGCTGCTCGTATTGGCGTGCGGGTTCACTGCGGGTTCGATCTTTCAATCAAGCTGGGCGTTTGGGCAATCCGACCTCACTCCGCCGTCCCCCAACGCGATCACGGCGCCGACCGATGGTGCCAAACCGGCGCCAGTCACCATTACCGGCATCACACAGCCGCTGGCCGTCGGCGCCAAGAAAACGGCGCCGCCCAAGAAGAGCGAGACGGTCATCGTTCAGACGGAAGTGCTGCCAACCGCCTGGCTGACGCATCCGCACGTTCGGCCCGCGCCGCGGAATGGCAATTTCCCGATGCCTGCCACGGGTTGCGGCTACTATTCCAAGCTCGATTGGCTCCAGGGCACGGCGAGCGAGAAGGCGCCGAAGTACGGTTATCCGGCGTTCGCTTTCTTCGGACCCGGATTTTTCGACACCGATTGGCGCTACGTCGATCAACCGGGGGCGACTCCCGATTTCTTTGAAAAGGTCCATCGCGTCCATCTCGGCGACGACTGGATGTTCGGCACGGGCGGCCAAGCGTGGTGGCGCCACATGCGCGAAATCAATAGCCGACTCTCAGGCAATACCAACGAGTACGACCTGTTCCGCGCTCGGGTCTACGGCGACCTGTGGTACCGCGACTCGTTCCGCATCTATGCCGAATTCATTACCGCGCACAACATCAACCCCGAGTTGGCACCCCTGCGAATCGACGAGAACCGCGCCGACCTGTTGAATCTGTTCGCTGACATCAAGGTTGGCGAAATCAATTGCACTCCGGTGTACCTGCGGCTCGGACGCCAGGAACTGAACCTTGGCTCGACGCGTCTGGTCTCGTCGTTGGACTGGGCCAACACACGCCGTACCTTTGAAGGCGTCCGCGGAATGTATTCGAGCGAAAAGCTCGACGTCGATTTGTTCTTTGTCCGCCCGGTCATCGTCGATTCCAAGCGTTTTGATTTTGCCGACAACAATCAGAACTTCGCCGGCGCCTGGGTCACCTATCGCCCGCAGAAAGGTCAGGCGATCGACACATACTACCTGTACCTCGACAACCATAACAAGACGACCGCCGGCGGCATCGTCACCACGCCGACCGTCACCCACACGATCGGCACGCGCTACTCCGGCGATAAGGACGGCTTCCTCTGGGACTTTGAAGGCGGCGCCCAATTTGGTGATCGCGGCGGCAACAGCATCTTCGCCGGCTTCGCGACCGCTGGCCTCGGCTACAACTGGTCCAAGGCGCCGATGAATCCCACCGTCTGGGCCTACTACGATTGGGCCTCCGGCGATTCCACACGCAATGCCGGGAACTTCACAGCAGCAACCGTTCGGCCATTACTACATGGGCTTCCTTGATCTCGTCGGTCGCCAGAACATTCGCGACTTCAACATGCACCTGTATCTTCACCCGGCGAAGTGGATCGCGTTCAACGCCCAGTACCACTTCTTCAGCCTCGACAAGGCCGCCGACGCACTCTATGGCGTGGCTGGCAACCCCAACGCCCTGCGCTCCAGCCCCAACGCCGCGGCCGGCGGCGTGGTCGGACAGGAAATCGACATTCTCATCAACTTCCACCTGACGACGCAGTCCGACATCATCCTCGGTTATTCGCGCATGCAAGCCGGCGAATTCATTCGCAACACCGCCCCCAACGCCAACGCTGCCCGCGACTCCGAACTGTTCTACGCGATGTACAATTTTAGGTGGTAATTCGCGTACCGAGGCCTGGGCATACAGCATCTGGTTCCCAAACTCCTGTTTGGGAACTCTCATGCTTGCGGAACCCTGTTTCGTGGCCGAGAGGCTCCGCTGATTTGTGAAGGATGACGCGCCCCTCAGAAGTCGTTTGGGTTCGTTAGCCGGACGCGCAATCGACGGGTTTTACCACGTCCGTCGCTTGCGCGTCCGGCTAACAAGTGGCTTTTGAGAATGGCATCAAGGGTGCCAAACCGAATTTCGCGACGTGCGTTCGCAAACAGGAGTTTGGGAACGAGAATACGAGAAAAAAAGCGAGGCAGCCGTCGCCATGGTTTGCGACAGCTGCCTCGTTGTGATTTGTTCGCTGGCTAGGGCTTATATTCCGCCGACCTTATCGAAGGCTTTCCGGGCGGCTTTTTCTTTTCGCAGGTTGGCCCGGCGACGAAGCTCGCTCGGCTTTTCGTAGTGTTGATGTGCGCGAAGCTCTTTTTGCATGCCGCTTCGCTCGATCAGTTTCTTAAATCGACGCAAGGCCAAACCGATTGGTTCCTTGTCATGAACACGCATCCGCAAGCTCATTCGTCCTCCTTCAAAAGTTCGCGATCCAATAGGTACCGCGGGTTTCAGGTTGTTGAGAATGCCTTAGTATACTCGACACCAGCAAAAAGGAACAGGGAAATTCACGGTTCGGACACGATTTCGTTTAGCCGCTCGCCTTTGGCGAGCGCGCCCCCTCGGCGCATCATTCAGGTCGCGCTCGCCAAAGGCGAGCGGCTAAACTGAGAAGTGCACACGCACGCCCTACGTGGACTGCCCATTCTACGATACAATATCGGCGTCCCTTCAATCCTTCTCGCGGTGTGTTACCATGCTCATGACGTCGAAAAAACAATTCGTTCTCACTATCGTCGCATCTGTGCTTTCGACGGCTCCGATTCACGCTCAAGCCGTTCGATCGATCGACTTCAACCGCGACGTGCGACCGATCCTCTCCGACGCTTGCTTCCACTGCCACGGTCCCGACAAAGCGAAACGCAAAGCCAGCCTCGGATTCGATAGCGAGGCGGCGGCCATGATCGACCTCGGCGGGTACCGCGCGATCGTGCCAGGCAAGCCGGCGGAGAGCGAACTCGTCAAACGCATCACGACGACGGACAAGACCAAGCGCATGCCGCCAACATCATCGCCGCATGCGCTGACACCGAAGCAAATCGACACGCTGACGCGCTGGATCGCCGAGGGCGCGAAATGGCAACAGCACTGGGCGTTCCTGCCGCCTGTGCGATCCCCACTGCCCGCTGTGAAGAACAACAACTGGCCAAGGAACGTGATCGATCACTTCGTGCTCGCCCGTCTCGAAGCCGAGGGGTTGACGCCGTCGCTCGAAGCCGATCCCGTCACGCTGATCCGCCGGCTTTCGCTCGACCTGAACGGCGTGCCGCCAACCCTTCGAGAGATTGATGATTTCAGATCGCGGATTGCCGACTGGAGGAGTAAGGCCAGCGCACTACCCAATCGGCCATCGACGATTCCGCAACAGGCCGTGGAGGAGTTGGTCGATCGCTTGCTCGTTTCGCCGCGTTTTGGCGAACGCATGGCACAGCGCTGGCTGGATGCGGCCCGTTACGCCGACACCAATGGCTACCAGACCGATGGTGAGCGCACGATGTGGCGCTGGCGCGACTGGGTCATTGATGCGTTAAACAGCAACATGCCATTTGACCGCTTTACCATCGAGCAAATCGCCGGCGACATGCTGCCCAACCCAACGCTCGAGCAACGCATCGCCACGGGCTTTAACCGTAACCACCGCGGCAACTCCGAAGGTGGCGTCATCCCCGAGGAGTACGCCGCCGAGTATGTCGTTGACCGCGTCGATACCACGTCCACCGTCTGGCTTGGCCTGTCGGTCGGCTGTGCGAAGTGCCACAATCACAAGTATGATCCGATCAGCCAGAAAGAGTTCTATCAGCTTTTCGCCTACTTCAACAACGTGCCCGAGCGAGGCAAGGCGATTAAGTACGGCAACTCGCCGCCGTTCATCAAGGCCCCGACGCCGGAACAGACGAAACGGCTGCAGTATCTGACGAGTGCTCTCCGAGAGAAGGAACAGGCGTTTCGTAAATTCACAGGCGAACTGGCCTCAGCCCAAGCGGCGTGGGAGAAAACCATCGTCGGCCTGGAGCAAATTGATTGGGCCTACTCGCGCGATCTGCATCGGCATTTTCCTTGGACACGCATCTTCGACGGCGCGCGCTACTTCGACGCCGGCGATGTCGCCCGATTCGGGTTCTTCGACAAGTTCACCGTCGGCGCGTGGATTTCACCGACCGGGAAAAAAGGCGGTACAATCGTTTCGCGCATGGCAGACACCGATCGCGCCGATGGCTATCGCTTCAGCCTGAAAGACGGCAAGCTGCATCTCGACCTCGTCAAACGCTGGTTGGACGACGCCATCCGCGTTGAAACCGTCGAAGCGTTGCCCACCAACAGTTGGCGGCACGTCGCATTTTCCTACGACGGTTCGCGATTGGCCTCGGGCGTCAAGATATTCATCGATGGCAAGGCCGCGAAGCTCAAAGTAAACCTCGATGACCTCAATCAATCGTTCAACACCGAGGAACCGTTCCGCGTCGCCGGCGGCGGCGGGAAGGACAGCCGATTCGTCGGCAGCATCGCACATGTGCGGGTCTACAATCACGTGCTCGCTGACCAGGACGTCGCATCGCTCGGTAACGCGGACCCCATTGAACGAATCGTGCACACCACGCCTGCAAAACGGTCGCCCGCACAGACGCATAAGTTGGCTTCCTATTACCTCGACCAACTCGCGCTCAGGGCGATTCGCAAGGCGTATGACGAAATGCTCGCCGCCCGCGCCGACCTGGAGCGCTTCGATGAAAGCATTCCGACAACGATGGTCATGCAAGAAATGCCGACGTCACGCGATACGCATATCCTCCTCCGCGGCGAGTACGACAAGCGTGGCCCGAAAGTCCAGCCCGGCGTGCCCACGGCGTTCGCGCCATTGCCGAAGGACGCGCCAAACAATCGGCTCGGCTTCGCCCGCTGGCTGGTGTCGCCCGACAATCCGCTGACTGCGCGCGTGGCTGTCAATCGCCATTGGCAGATGCTATTCGGCACGGGCATTGTCAAGACCGTCGAGGACTTCGGCTCGCAAGGCGATTGGCCGAGCCATCCCGAATTGCTCGATTGGCTGGCGGTCGAATTTATGTCGGCGAATGGTGCGTGGGATACGAAGCGCCTGCTCAAGCTCATCACGATCAGCGCGACCTATCGCCAATCGTCGCGCGTCACGCCGATGCTGTTACAGCGCGATCCCGACAATCGCCTGCTTGCCCGTGGCCCGCGCTTCCGTCTGTCCGCTGACGTGATCCGCGATCAAGCGTTGGCGGTCAGCGGGCTGCTCGTCGAAAAGCGCGGCGGCCCGTCCGTGAAGCCGTATCAACCTGAAGGTTTAGCGAAGGAACTGACAGGCACCGAGGACTACGTGCAAGATCGCGGCGAGAGTCTGTATCGGCGAAGCCTCTACGTCTTCTGGAAGCGCACGATCGCCCCGCCGACGCTGACGAACTTCGACGCCGCCAATCGCGAAACCTGCGTGGTGCGCGAATCGCGAACGAACACGCCGTTGCAAGCGTTGAACCTGATGAACGACGTGACGTTCGTGGAAGCCGCCCGCGTGCTGGCTCAACGCGTCATGAAGACGGAGAAGACGCCCGCTTTGCGTTTAGCGCTCGCCTGGCGCCTGGCGACGGCGCGAGCGCCGAGTGAGGTCGAAGCGAAGATCATGCAAGCCGCGCTCGAGAGCCACCTCGCGCACTACCGAAACAATCGCGTCGCGGCAACCAAGCTGGCGTCCACGGGCGAATCGCCGCGCGATGGGTCGCTCGACGTGGCCGAACACGCGGCCTATACGGCAGTGTGCAATCTGGTGCTGAACCTGGATGAAGTGATTACGAAGGAGTGAGGCCGCCCGGGTGCGAGCGCGGCGGGCCTCTGGAATCGGCGAATGGTAAGTTGAAGATGCCAGGAGCGTGCTACCATCGCCACTCGGAAAAAGGTGATGTAAATGACAGCAATAACTACCCCGATACCTGGACTCTGGGAGCGCTACACCATGGCGTTGGATGCTATTACAAATCGCCTCAATCGCATTACCTCGGCGCTCACAAACGCAAATGTCCCATATGCGCTCGTCGGCGGCCAAGCCGTCGCACTTTGGGTCACGACGAAAGACCCAGCTGCAGTTCGCACGACGAAGGATGTTGACATCCTTATTGATCGAAAAAATCTCCCAGCTGCCAAGCGAGCCGCCATTGGTGCCGGGTTCGATTACTTTGAGGTCGTTGATGTTGGCATGTTTCTTGAGCGAACCGATCCGAATCCACGCAGCGGCGTACACCTGATATGGGCGGGAGAGAAGGTAACGCCATCTTGTGCCATTCCGTCACCGGATGTGCAGGATCGCCAGGAACTGGAGCCAGGAAAATTCGTCGTCCAATTGCCCGCCCTCGTCGGCATGAAACTCGTTGCCAACCGCGATCATGATCGTGGCCATTTGCGCGATATGATATCGGTCGGCCTGATCGATCGCGCGATGCTGGCTGGTTTGCCGACCGAACTCGCGAGCCGGTTGGATGAGTTGCTGGTGGACGCGGGACTTTGAGAGCACCCTTCTGATGTTGTACTCCGTTATGAGCGACCCGTTGCCCGATACGAGAATCCAGGAAGAGACCGCAATTAGCACGCGAAACCCGTCCACGAACGGGATGTCGCCGCAAACCGACGTACCGCGTCGCCAAATCACGTTGTTCGTCGGCACGCTCTTCGGCGCATTCGCGGGCGCACCCATCGCCGCGGTGATAGCGACGATTTGCGCGTGGTTGGCCGACAACGCGGACTACGCCGGGCAAACGGCACTTCTGGCGATGCCGTTCGGAATGCTCCTGGGAGGCGTCGTCGGCTTCATCGAACGAACGCGCAACAGCGACATCGTCGAACCGAGCATCGCAACCTGGGTTGGCGTCCTGCTTGGCCTCGTGCCGACTCTGGCCAGCTTTCTGGGAGCGCTCGGGATCGCCGGAGGCGCGTTCTCGTTACTCGTTTCCGTGGGAATCATCTTCATCGGTCCCACCATTGGCCTGTTGGTCGGCGGGGCCTTGGATCGCGCGTTCTTCGAGGTGAGGTCCGGCATGTGGAGAAATGCATGCATCCGCATCATCGCTACGCTCGCCCTGTGTGCATGCATTATCCCAGTGCTCGATTGGATATCGACGCCCGACGCCGAAGCGGTGGAACGCGATGCGAAAGTAGCATTCCGGGATCGTTTGAGTATTAAAGAGCCTGATCCGTTGAAACGACGCATCCGAAATGTTACGTTGACGCATATCGGAAATCGCGTCTTTGCCGGCGAAATTCACACAGGGCCGACGAACAACCTGCAGGTCTGGGATGTCAGGGTCCGCCACAACGGCGGGATAGTCCAGATGGAAGCCGTGCCACGGGCGAAGTGAGATAGTTCTGCCAACGATGCGATATAATAGCTAGGCAACGGTAGTTCATAGGTCAGGCTTTCCAGCCTGATGTCGTTTGCCCATGATCGTCAAAATGCGTCAGGCTGGAAAGCCTGACCTACGAACTAGCGCTGTCGTAATAGGATGTGTGGAAATGAGTCCACAAGTTTGGAGAAACCAATGACCCATCAAACAGTCACGGTTTTCGACGCCGCGATGTCACTAACCCCGTCCGACCGGGCCGAATTAGCTAGTCGCCTGTTGCAGAGTTTGGAGGACACGGCTGCTGACGCGGAGATCGATCGTGCTTGGGCAGATGAGGCGCTCGCCCGCCTTGCGCAGTATGACGCTGGAACAATGGACGCTAGTCCGGTCGAGGAAGTGTTATTGCGTCTACGCGGAGGTCGCAATCCGTGAACGTCGAAGTTCTTCGCGCTGCGGAAGCCGAACTCTCTGAAGCCGTGGCCTATTACTACGACAGCGCTAGATCGAGAATTTGGCCCGCATTGTAGCCGAATTCGTGAGAATTCGGACGACTTGGGCAAACGAGGTAAGGCCGAATTCTCACGAATTCAGCTACAGGATACGATGTAGCGCTGTCGTATTACGACCTTCAACGCGATGGCTTGGGTTCGGAGTTGATTGATGCATTCGACGAGGCAATGCGGCGGGTTCTGGACTTTCCCGAAGCATAGGGCTTGATCTCAAAGACCGTTTGATGTTGCATTTTCAAACGGTTCGAATACGGGATCATCTACACGATTCGCAACGAAACCATTTTCGTACTCGCTGTAATGCATCTCAAGCGTCGTCCCGGTTACTGGAAAAAGCGATTGCGTGAAATTCCTGATTGATCGAGTCCTCTTTATGCCCCCCCGCGATGTTCACGTTCATCTGGTTCCCAAGTTCGCCTATGCCGAGCGATTGAGCGGATCGATCGCGCTTGCCATTGACGTGTTGCGTGCGACGACGACGATCGTGCATGCGCTTGCCGCGGGCTGCATCAGCGTTAGGCCGTGTGCGGAGATCGACGAGGCGACGCTTCTTGCCCGCAGCTTCCTGGCTTCAAATGCGCTCCTGGCTGGCGAACGTGGCGGGCTGCCCATCGTCGGCTTCGATCTCGGCAACTCGCCGCGCGATTGCACGCCGGCTCGGCTGTACGACAAGACGCTCATCATGACGACGAGCAACGGCACGCGTGCCATTCTCGCCGCCGCTGCCGCGGATCGGGTGCTCATTGCGAGCTTCGTGAATTTCAGCGCGGTGTGCGAACAACTTCTGAGCGATACCCGTCCTATCCATATTGTCTGTGCCGGCGACAATGGCGAACCATGCCTGGAAGACACGATGCTCGCCGGTGCCTTCGTCGAAGTGCTCAGCGAGAAAACGAACATCCGCCCCAACGACAGCGCTCGGCTCGCCTGGGATTGCTTCGAGAACCACGGCCAAATCTTGCTCGGCGCGCTCGAAGTCAGCTCCAGCGGCGAACGGCTGAAGGAGATCGGCTGCGCCGCCGACCTGCCGATCGCCGTGGAGGTGGACAAGTTCACGATCGTGCCCGAACTACGCCGCGATCCGCTGCGCATCGAGGTCGCCGCCGCGGGCATCGTCAAACGTCATTGGCCGCGATAAAATGCCCGTTGTGATATGATTTTACCCGTTTAGCCGCTCGCCTTGGGCGAGCGTGGACTTTGCGTGGACGGCGCAGAATAGGTCCGCACTCGCCCAAGGCGAGCGGCTAAACGAAAACTGTGCAAGGAATTTTCGCGATGGACATGTCGAAAATGGACAAGCTCGTCTCCCTCTGCAAACGCCGAGGGTTCATCTTTCAATCGAGCGAAATCTACGGCGGACTCAACGGATTCTGGGACTACGGCCCGCTCGGCGTCGAACTCAAACGCAACATCAAAGACGCCTGGTGGCGCGACATGGTCACCGGCCACGACGACCTCAGCACGCTGCCCGGCGCTCCGGCGCCGTACGAGATGGTCGGACTCGACTGCGCTATCGTCATGCATCCACAAGTGTGGAAGTGTTCGGGCCATTACGATCTATTCCACGATTACAAGGTTGAGTGCAAGGAATCGAAGAAGCGCTACCGCTACGATCAGGTCTGGGGTCGCTGGGTCGAGGCGAAGGGCCAACGCGTCTTCGTTGCCGTCGCCAATCCAGGCGAGGAAGGCGTGAAAGAAGCTGAGCAGAAGGCGTTGAAGTTCTTCAACCTGCGTGCGAAGAACGTTGACGAACTCAAGTGGGATGGCGACGTTCTCTGCTTGAATGCGATCAAGGATTTCACGCAGGTGCTTGGCCCCGAGGCGAAGGCGCTGGGAACGCTCGGAGAGCCTCGCGAGTTCAACCTCATGATGAAGACGATCATCGGCGCACTCGGCGGCGAAGAAGACGCCGCGTTTCTCCGACCCGAAACCGCGCAGGGCATCTTCTGCAACTACAAGAACGTCATCGATTCGAGCCGGGTGAAGATTCCGTTCGGCATCGCCCAGATCGGCAAGAGCTTTCGCAACGAGATCACGCCACGCAACTTCACGTTCCGTTCGCGCGAATTTGAACAGATGGAGATCGAGTTCTTCTGCGAACCAAAGAGTTCGCCGGACTGGTACAAGTTCTGGCGCGATCGCCGCTATCAATGGTATCTCAACCTTGGTCTGGCGAAGGAACGGCTGCGGTTGCGCGATCATCATCAGGATGAACTGAGCCATTATTCCTGTGGCACAGCGGATATCGAGTATGCGTTCCCGTTTCTCGCAGCTGGCGATTTCGGCGAGCTTGAAGGCATCGCTCATCGCGGCGATTTCGATCTGCGCAGCCACTCCGAAGGCAAGCTGAAGAAGGACGGCACCAATCTCGTCGTGGAGCTCGGCCCGGAGGGCAAGCCGAAGTACAAAGGCTCGGGCAAAGACCTGTCGTATTTCGACGAGGCGACGCGCGAACGCTTTATCTCGCACGTCATTGAACCGAGCGCCGGTGCCGATCGCGCGACGCTGGCGTTTTTGTGTGAGGCGTATCACGAGGAAGAAGTGAATGGAGAACAGCGCGTCGTGCTGAAGCTTCATCCTCGCATCGCACCGTTCAAGGCCGCTATCTTCCCGTTGGTAAAGAAGGACGGTATGCCGGAGATCGCGCAAAAGATTTACCGCGATTTGAAACCACACTTCAACGTTTTCTATGACGAGGGCGGCGCCGTGGGCCGACGCTATCGCAGACAGGACGAAGCGGGCACGCCATACTGCGTCACCGTCGATGGGCAGACGTTGCAAGACCAGACCGTGACGATTCGCGATCGTGATACGTTGAAGCAAGACCGCGTGCCGATCGCGGAATTGGCGGCGATCATTCACGCGCGGATCAGGAGTTGATATTCTGAATCGCCGCTTGAGGCTTAGCGCTCGCAACTCGCCTCTTTAGCGCTAAGCCTCAAGCGGTGGATATCACCCCTTTGGTTCGCCAACTCTCGTTGCAACGCTATCGCTTCGGTCGGCGTCAATGTCCAGGAGTGAAGCGGTGGTATGATCATCGGTGGCTCTTTGGAAATCATTCTCTCCGGCACATTGCTCGCCATTCATGGCGGGTTCGCGTTTTCCGCTATAAATGGCGGGCTTTATTTATTTCATCTTCGCTGCTGATTCTTTTTCGGCTCTGACAAGAGCGGCCTGTGCGGCGATAGTGGGGACACTGGTCGGCTCGATCTTCGCAAACTCCTTCAGATGGATAAGCAAGTTCACGAACCGAACGATGCATTGGCCATTCGTCGGGTCCTCGTAATTTACGTCCGAGAGAATGGTTCGGGCTTGACCGAGATGCGCGTCGTCCACCAGCAACTCGGCCAGGAGCAATCGTTCGTCGATGCTTGGAGTTTGGCGACGCAGCGTTTCCTGGAATTGATGGATGGCGTTTCGGCGAAAGCTTTCGTTTCGGCCTCGAACGTAGAGGCGAACACGCAGGTCGGGCAGGGTGTCGCCGCGTAGATTGCGGTTGTCGTCCATGAGCGCCAGGGCACGGTCGCGATCGCCGGCGGTGTCCGATTTCGCGAGCAGGACGGCAAGACGTCGACGGGCGTCAACGGTCATTTTCGCCGGGGCAGCGAGAGCGGGATCCAGCAGGCGCTCATAAAATCCGCGTGCGTCGTCATTCAGATCCGCACGGCGAAAGAAGTCGGCGGCGAAGGATAGCACCGTCGGATCGTCGCCCGCGCCGGCGACAGCCATCAAGTACGCCGAGGCCGCCTGATCGAGTTGCTGCAGCCCATCGTAGCAGCGAGCGCGCGTCAACGGCACGCGGTTTTTGTGGAGAGTCTTTTCCATGCGATCGATTTCTTGTGACACGCGCTTGCGCTGATTTGAGCGGGCGAGAAATTCCATCCAGGCGAGCCAAACATCGGGCGCGTGCCCTGCCACGTTGAGGGCGGAAGTCAGCAATTCCTCGGCG
This sequence comes from Gemmataceae bacterium, assembly GCA_009697105.1. Lineage (GTDB taxonomy): Bacteria > Planctomycetota > Planctomycetia > Gemmatales > Gemmataceae > SIAQ01. The sequence goes on from SIAQ01000062.1 coordinate 15,422, forward strand.
CGAGCCGATTCGCCGGCGGCCTGGCAGATCGCCGACAGCCACAGTGCGTCGCGATAATCGCGAATCGGCATGGTGACCGCCGACTCAGCTCGCCGCAAAGCTACCTTGGTGGATTGTTTGTCGCGCAATCCCATCGCTGCCTCGGCGCCTAGTCGGGCGATGTCGGGCGTCAGCGGTTGTTTTTGCTCGTATTTCGTGACTTCGCTATCGGCCTTGCCGAACTCGCGGCGCTGAATCAATATTTCGAGCAATTGTGTCAAGACGCCTGGCTGAGGCTCGCTGTGATCGAGTGCTCGGCCATATTCGCGGATGGCGAGTTGATAGTTGCCTTCCATCTCGGCGATGGCGCCGGCGAGCGCGGCGGCGCGCGGCCAATTCTTGTGGATGCGATTGATCTCATGCAGATGTCGCCGAGCTTCGTCGAGATTGGCTCGTCGGCGGCGTGCCTCGTGTACCAGGATGGCGCACGCACCATACCGCCAGAATACACCGGTCTCGCCTTCAGCGCGGCGAAGTTCATCCAGCCAATGGCGGGCACTGGCAGTTTGGCCTTTTTGCAACGCCAAATCGAGAAGCCACGATTGGCTGCGTTGATCTCTTGGCAGAATCTTGGCGACCTTACGCCAGCGTTCTTCGGCTTTGTCTCAATCGCTCAAGCGATACCACGCGGCGGCGAGTGCGTTCCAAAGTCGGGCACGATCGCCGACCGAGAACCCTGGAACTTCGGCGCCACTGAGCGCTTGCATTTTCGCTCGATCGAGCGCCGAGGCACGCTGCGACCAAAGCCGACATTGCGCCAGGCGAATCTCGATGTGATCGCCGAATGCCTTCGCGTTCAATGCCTGTTCCAGAATCGATTCGGCTTCAGCATAGCGATCCAGCCGACCCGCAAAGGCAGCACGCGCAACCCAGACTCCGACCTCCTGCGGGAAATTCGCTTGAGCCTTTTCGAGAGTCGACCCCGCGCCATCGATACCGCCTTTTTCAAAAAGGAATTCCGCCCGTGCGAGTGGCAGTTCCACATTTGTCGGCTCCGATTTTTCTGCTTGCGACAGGGCCTGCTCTACGATCTCCCATCGTCGGTCGGCAACGCGAATCCGCAGCTGACTTTGCAACCGAGCTCGCGTCAGCCAGATCCAGTAGCCCGACGGCAGCGAAGCGAGATTGCGACTTGGCTCGAGCACCTGGCAAGCCTCTTCACTGCGACCGTTGTGTAGCAGCGCCGCCGCCAACCCGATGCTTGCTGCCATCCAGGTCGGCTCCTCGGCGACGGCCTGCCGGCACGACAATAGCTCTTGCTCGCGATTACCCATATGTCGATAGCTCAGGCCAAGCAACGCATGCACGCGGCTGCTCCATTCCGATTGCGGGGCAAGGTCGCGGCGAATGTCCGGCAGTAGCTTGATTGTCTCGGTCCATTGCTTTAGGGCGACATGGATGCGTACCTGCAGGTAGTTGGGCAACATCGATCGGGCGAAGTTGGCTCGCAACGCATCGAGCTTCTCCTGGGCTTCCCTGATTTGGTGCTTGTCGATCATTAGATCGATTAGCAAAACCGCTAACTCATTTGCGTTGGGCGTACGCTTCAGTCCATCGCGCAGCGTGTCCATGGCAGCATCGGGGTTGTCTTTCAGCAGATTGACATTTGCGAGCTGTTCAATGAATCGCACGCGATTCGGGTAGCGTTTTAGGCCGTCATTCAACAAGCCGATTGCTTCTTCCCAATGACCATTCTTTCGAGCGGCATCGACGGCGTCGGAAATCACCTCCGGTTCGTCCGGTGCGATCTTCAAGGCGGCTTTCAGGCATACGTCCGCCTGCTTATCCTCGCCACGCTGCTTATGGAAACGCGATCGCGCCAAATGAGCGCCATAGGACTGCTGATTTTCGCGGATCAAATCCTCCATCGCTTTCGCCGCTTCATCCAATTCGTTCTGGCGATCGTACAGCGCCTCGGCAAGGAGGACATAGCTCTTGATCTGTTTCGGGTTCATCTGGATCGCTTCGCGAAATAGCCTCACCGTCTCGCCATAATCCTTCTTCGCCTCATGGCACCAGCCGAGCATATGCAGTATTTCCGCCTTGTCACTCCAAACCTCCTTGGGTTTGGTCAGCTGATCGGTGGCATCACCGAGTCGACTAGCGTTGATTAGGTTGTGCACGAGCCTCATGCGAAACGCATGTTCGTTGGGCTTGGAACGCAGCACCTGTTCCATCAGCAAGATTCGCCGTACGCGATCGCCCGGATTGTCCATTCGATCGAGAACCTCAACGAGTTTCTGTACGGCGTCTGGTTGGTTCGGAATGATCTTCAGGTACTGTTCGTAATAGTTCTCCGCTTTGACGTATTCCTTGTCCTCGAAAGCAAGGTTGGCACGCTTAAGAACGCGAAATGCGTTTCGTTCGACTTGGAACCATGCACGAAATGAACGACAACCGCGCTTAACGTAAGGCACGCCACGACGATGCCGACAAGCTTGATATTCAAGGTCTGCTTCATAGTGGAGATTCCTCGAAAGTTCGCGCGATTTCGGTACCCAAGCGATACCCGCCGCGTGCGAAAAGCTATGCGCGCAGCCCCGACCGTGACATTATCGCGATCCAAGCAAGTGTAGGTCACGACTGTGTCGAATGCCGGTAATTCCGCGATTGTAGCGAATAATTTGATAGTGAACAAATTTGCATTGCCTCCTTGATTTTCGGATTTGCCGGCCTATAATGTATACATGGGTGCATTAAGGAGGGTTTCCTATGGACAATCGTACGATTGCTCAACAATTATTCGGTTTGGCTCGTTCTTTGGAACAACAACATGCCAATCTCTACCGCATAAAGGCCTACCGCCAGGCGGCGCAGACTATTTTGGGTCTGGAGCGGCCTGTCGAGGAAATCGTTGCGCATGAAGGGCGGCTGGCGTTGAAAGACCTGCCTGGGATTGGGGCCAAGCTCTCGGTGAAGATCGAGACGCTGGTCCGCACGGGCGATATTGCTAGTCTGAAGGCAGAAGAGGAAAAGACGCTGGTTGCGCTTTCCGCGTGATGGCGGTTGAATTGGCGTATTGATTTCCGCTTGCGGTCTATCGCTCGGATGGGATGCTTCAAGCGCTAGGCCGCAAGCGGAAATCAAGCAAGTTGGCCAATGCCGAGTCCTGAATTCCGAGACTGCGATGCAGATGATCCTACGTTACCTGGAAATGATCCGCTTCAGCCACACGTTGTTTGCGTTGCCGTTCGCGCTTTTCAGTGCGATTCTCGCCTGGCAGACGAAGGGCGCCTTCTCCTGGCTCGAATTGGTGGGCATTTTGCTTTGTATGGTATTCGCCCGCAGTGCGGCCATGGCGTTTAACCGTTTGGCTGATCGCGATTTCGACGCCCGGAACCCACGGACAGCGGTGCGACATCTGCCCAGCGGGCAGCTGAGCGTTGTCGGCGTGTGGGCCTTTACGTTGCTATGCAGTGCTGCGTTTATCGGAAGCACGGCGATCTTTCTGCTCAACGAGAACCCCTGGCCGATCCGACTGGCGCTTCCCGTTTTGTTGTTCGTACTAGCGTATTCCTACACCAAACGGTTCACCGCGCTGGCCCATTATTGGCTTGGTGCGTCGCTCTTGTTGGCGCCAGTGGCGGCATGGATTGCGATCCGCGGGTTCGATGATTTCGCGCCGCCTATTGTGCTCGGGTTTGCTGTGTTTTTCTGGGTCGCCGGCTTTGACATCATCTACGCGTGCCAAGATGCCGACTTTGACCGCGATGCGAAGCTGCATAGCATCCCCGCATGGCTAGGCGTGCCGATGGCGCTGCGTATCGCCATGCTGAGTCACTTGGCGACGATCGCACTCTTAGGAGCGCTCTACGTCATCGCCGCTCCGCCGCTTGGTTGGATATACCGCATGGCCATCGTCGGCGTCGCAGTTCTGTTGATCTATGAGCATTCGCTAGTCCGCCCGAACGATCTCACGCGAGTCAATCAAGCATTTTTCAACGTCAACATCATCATCAGCATCGGATTATTGGCGGTGCTGCTTATCGAAATCGCGCTCGTGCATTTCGGGTGAGTTGGCTTGTTTCTAATTCGCTGTTGACACGGCTTGTGAAAAAACTTATAAGCCGGATCGACTGTCAACCGCGAGGGGATGATATGCGCGCAATACTTATGATGCTGGTGTTCGTAAGCGTCTGCACAGGATGTGTGATAGACGAACCGTACATATGCGACCAGCCGCACTGGGGCCACGCGTACTACGCCACGCCAATCGCCCCGCGATTGGGCGTCGTGCCTGCCAATTTCACGCAGACGCAGGAGCCCGATTTACTGCCGGCGAAGCGGTAGATTGACCTGCCCAGCCTTCTCACCGCAGTCCCGTCGCCTTATAGACCGTTTCCATCGTGCGCTGCGTTTCGATACGGGCTCGCCGGGCGCCGTCGCGCAGGATGTCCTCGACTGTGTCCGGCCTGACGGCAAGTTCCTTTCGCTTTGCTCGGAATGGCGTGAAGTAGGCGTCAATCTTCTCCTTCAGCATTTTCTTCGCACCGCCGAATCCGGTCTTCCCGGTGCGGTACATGTCCGCCAGCACCGTTTTTTCCCCGTCCGTCGCGAGCAAACTGTAGAGGGCGAAGACATTGCACGGCGCTGGGTCGAGCGGTTGTCCCATCGGGGTGCTGTCGGTCTTGATGCTCATCACCGTCTTTTCGAGCGGCTTGCCCTCGGCAAAGATGTCGATCGTGTTGCCATAGGATTTACTCATCTTCTGGCCGTCGGTGCCTGGAACCTTGGACTCCTTGTCGAGTCGATAGGTTGGGATCGGGAACACATTCTTTTCGAAGGCGCGGTTGAATTTGCCGGCGATGTCGGCGGTCATCTCCAGATGCTGGACCTGATCTTTGCCAACAGGCACGACGTTCGACCGCACGATGAGGATATCCGCCGCCATAAGGATTGGATACGTAAAAAGACCTACGCTCGCTTCGATGCCCTTGTCCACTTTTTCCTTGTAGGAGACTGCCCGTTCGAGCAAGCCCATGTTGGTGACGGTCGCGAGCACCCACGCCAGTTCGGTGACCTCGGGTACGTCAGATTGGCGATAGAACACCGCCTTGTCTGGATCCAGCCCAAGCGCAAGATAGTCGAGCGCGACATCGATCGTGTTCTGGCGCAGCAAGTCGGCGGCCTTGAATTTGCGATTCTGCTCGGCCGACATCTTGTCCGCCAAGTCGCGCATCGTCGTTTGCGCGTGGTAGTTGGCGATGAAATAGAAGCACTCGGCCTGTTCTTGCAGCTCGATGTGCTGCTTGATCGCGCCGAAATAGTTGCCCAGATGCAGCTTCCCCGACGGTTGCACGCCGCTGAGTATGCGTGGCTTTTTTGCGGTTGGTTCCATGACGGTCCAATTCCAAAGGCGAATCACGAAAGCACGAAAGGCACGAAAAATCCTATGGAGGGCCGGACTTCCCGTCGCCCATCTGGTTCGTTTTCGTGCCTTTCGCTCTTTCGTCCTTTCGTGATTCTGTTTTCATTCTGCCATTCAGCGTGATTCTGTTTTGATTCTGCCATTCACGCGAATCTCTTTTCACTGTACACTGTCGGACAAGCCCTGGCCACGGAGGTTCGCGATGGATCGAAAACGATTTATGCTGTTGGATGCGATCAAAACCGGTGCCCAGGCTCGCGGTGAGGTCAGGCTCTACGCCCGCGGCAAGTTGCCGGGCCTGTTTGAACAGCGCACGCGCGAGACATCCGACCTCGCAAATCAGGCGGTTCAGGACGGTTTGCTCGAAATGACACGCGTCGAGACTGTCGGTAAGACGACGGTCGAGTGGATGCGCGTCACGCAGAAAGGCTTGGATTTGCTGCTCGAAAGCGAATCGCCGATCCGTGCCCTGGAGGAGTTGCGCGACGCCCTGGCGGTGCATCGCCACGGCTTGCCGGACTGGGCGACGCAGCTACAGGCGACGATCGATTCGCTGTCGCGCGATGTTGCCGCCGAGATTGGCCAGGTGCGCGCCAAGTTGGATCAACTCGCGGACCGGGTCAACGAATCGCTCGCCAGGCTCAAGACGACGAGCATTTCGCCAACGCCAACCACGACGCCCTGGGCTGCGGATGCGTTGCGGTTCCTCGAAAGCCGACACGAGGTCGGCCTCGGCACGCGCTGTTCGCTTGCGGACCTCTTCGCCGCCCTGCGCGGCAAACACAACGGCCTGACCCTGCGCGAATTCCACGCCGGCATCCGCCGCCTCCGCGAAGGGGCCGTCCTCACGCTGCACCCCGGCACACAACCCGACGATGCGCCAAGCCCCGAATACGCCTTGCTCGATGGGGCAGCCGTGTACTATTACGTAGGGTTGCCGCATGAAAAAGGGGTCGGGAGTCGAATATCTTCGTTCGGTGATCAAGACGCCGCCAAGTGTGCCGGAACCCGTGCGGCGGTTTCGGATGTTTGAGCGGGATCGGGCGGGCGTCACTTTTTCATCGGCTCCACCTTGGGCGCGTCGGACCAGCGGATGAAACCGAGCGGATTCGGCTCGTTTTCGACCACGAGATTATCGTCATTGGGACCGGGCAGGATCACTTTCTTGCCCGCGATAATATGGCTTCCCCCTACTCCAAATCCCCGTTTGGTCTGAATCACGCTGCCGCGAGCGATAATCAACGAACCGAGAGTGGTTGATTCCAAAAAAAACATCACCACCACAAATAATTATCCTATTGGTCGGGTTATGGACAACAACCTTTTCGCCCGCAAAGATGATTCCAGGCACTTTCGTTTTGAAAATTGCGGTTTTGGCCACGACCGGAACCGATAGATGATCAAGCTCATTGTTGATCGGCGAGGAAGAACTTAAGAAGAGTTCGTGTGCCCGAATGAAGTACAAGCGGTCCATTTCCGCCTTTGTAGCTTGAGTGACGCGATTCGCCTTTATTACGGGCAGGGGCGTGCGACCCATTTCACCGTTTACCGGATCGCTTGCAAATGCTTGTCCGCCTTTCTTCAGGTGCAACTCGTAAAGTTTGTCAACGAGTTTGGTCATCATGGCCCAGAGTTCGTCCTCGTATTTTCCTTCCGGCCAGTCAGCCACGCGCTGGATGATCTCGTCCATCCGGCCTGATTTTATGTATGCCGCCAGCTCGCGCAGGGGTCGGCGCTCAAAATGTTCAAGGATTACTGCGATGCGCCGCTGAGTCTCCGCATCGGAAAACCGCGCTGCCTTGCGCAGCCCGGCCTCGGCCTCCGGGCGATTCATCAACGTCTTGAACGCTTGCTCGCGCGTGGTGAATTTGGCGCTGCCAAGTTTTTTGATCAGTTCATCAACGGAATCAACGTTCGCCTCTTGCGCATGTACCAGGAATCCGGCAGCAAGAAAAACAACTGTAGAGATCGCCGTTTTCATTAGATTGGCCACGGAATAAAATCATCGACGGGAAATTGATCCAGGGCAACATTGTTGCCTGCAGGAGTCCAATCGAAGGTGGCATTCGTGCCCGCTCTGGCAGCTCGCGCAATGCCGCGACCGAGGAACCCGGCCCCCCGGAACCCGGGTTCTTTTGGTCTGAGGTGCAACCTCGTTAGTTCTTTTCTTTCACTCGTCCCAGAATCAGTGAGATATGGCGAGTCTTCTTGTCGGCCCGATCAACCTCGAAATTCGCCAGGCGATCTCGGCCGTCATTCATGCTCCAACTTAGCTTGAGTTGGTCTTTCTCAATTGCATAGATGCCGAGAAGTGGCGTATCTGATTTGTTGCGTTTCCCAAACATGTCAATCTGTTTTGGTTTCCTCATCGTGTCGAGAGTAATATACAAAACTTCCCCCCCGACCTCGCCATTCGCGGCAGTTTTTCTGTACGATTTTAGAGTATCCCCGTCAAACTTAAAGTAGTACTCAAGGCCTCTTTTTTCTGTTTCCGGCAACCTGTACTTCGCGGAAACGACCTTCCAAACACCTCGAAGTTGCTCGGCATCCGGCGGTGGCTTTTGAGCATAAACAATCACGGTCAATGCAAATTGTGCGGCGAATACCGCGCCGACAAGAATGATCTTGCCAATGACAAGAGAAGACGATTTCAACGGTTCGCTCCTTATACCTCGAGCCAGGTGTCCCCCGAACCCAACGCCACGAACCTTATTTGTTTTTTTTTCTGCTCTTTTTTCAAGATGAATGATATCTGGCGTGCACGATTCTGACCGGCCGGGAGGTCAAAGGATTCCGGACGAAATCTGCCATCGATTTTGCTCCAGCTCAGTTTGAGGTGGTCCTTCTCAATCGCGTAAATGCCCAGCAAGGGCACCTTGCCCTTATCCCGAGATGGGAAGAGATCGATCTGTTTGGGTTGCTGCTTTAGATCGAGCGAAAAGGAAAGGACGTCGCTCTGACGAATACCTTTCTCGTAGCGAATCAGTTTATCGCCCTCAAATTCAAGCGTCATCAATAGAGCTGCGATGTCGCGATCTTTCTGGGCGTTTCCGGTCTTCGCTGCGATAACCGTCCATTTGCCTTGCAATTGGTCAAGGTCAGCAACGGCTTGTCCGCGCGCAATCGCCAGGGGCGAAATCAAGAGAAGCATGATCGGCAAGGAATTTCGCATGTTGTCGCGCCCCACGTCACGGCGATTTCGTCAGTTAAGTCCAAAGGAACAAAGGACCGTATTGATCAAACGACGGGCACCTATAGGGTAATAAACTCCTGCAACTCTACCTTCCCCATCAAACACCACATGGATGCTTTGATCGTTCCTGTCCCACCGCCTGACCGTGGCACCTGGGGGTGCTGGCATCCTCAACGCGGCAGCGAAATCTTTCAATTCTTGATCCGTGCGAAAGGTAAGCAGTAAACAGTCACCGCCCAGAATTTCGGCAACTTCGTTCTCAGTCATTCCCATCCGCACACGCGCATGAGTTTGACTGGAAAGACTAACCACCAGAACCACGAGGAGAAGGCTCACCCCAACAAAGATAAGGTTTCGAATGCGCATGACATTGCGATTCATAGCAGTCAAGCCTAGCTCTCCCGTATTATGCAATTCCATGTCGGCTGTCTGCCTTGTGGTTGAGTACTTCACGGTGGCGCCGTCGCTGCAGCGAAGATTCCGTTTGTGGAAGTCATGTAGTCGCCACCCCAATATCCCTCCGCCAGGACCTTGATGATATCCGGATTCGTTTCACCGCTGTTTTCGTATGGGCCCGCGACCTGATTACTCGGCTGAGTCAAGTATAAGTAGAAGGTAATTACCATGTTCCACGCACCGTTGTTGCCCGCGCCGAGGGCAGTCGCCTTCATTTCCGACCACATCAAATCGTCAGGCCCCGGGACATCACGCTCGAAAACTGTCCACCACCAATCCGTACCACCAACCCGTGCACCGACACCCGATGCCGTGAAGGTGAAGCTCATTTGCGAATGGTCTGGGGGAAGAATGACGGGCGCGGCCCAACTGTTGCCAGCGGGGATACCATTGATCGCCAATCCGGTGACGTTGAAATCCGTTGCTTGGCAAAATTGATTTACTTCGTCCGTATCCGTGTTGTCGGTCGCGGTGATCCTCACTGGATACTGTTGGGTGTCGTTTCCGCCGCCATGATGCTGAACAACGCCGGTAATCGCGGCGGTGCCATTGTAATAATCGGTGAGAATCAGGCCATCCGGCAAATCAAACGCGTCAAAGCTGATCGCATCGCCATCCGCATCGGTTGCCGTGAGCAAGATATTGATTTCCTCATCCTCCACAAAGTACATATCCGCCACCGGCCCTAATTCGGGCGCCGAATTGGCGACGATGACACCATCCGCCAGTTCGAGGCCGGTGCCGGAAGCATCCGAAGGTGTCACAACGACTGAAACGACGTCGCCCTTGTCGCCGTTACCGGCCACGCTCAGGTCTAGAGAATTCGACGTGGCTGTGGTGATCGTCGTTTGCACAGTGACGCCATTCACGGACCAAACATACTGATACGTGAGCGCATCGCCCTCAACATCCGATGCGGTCACGGTGGCGGTCAGCATGTCGTTGGTTCTCGGAGCATCGCTGTCAAACACCAAACTGGTGATTCCCGGCGCATCGTTCACCGGATTGACCGTGATCGTGAACATCTGCGTGCCGCTCAAGTCGCTGCCGTTGTTGGTGGTGCCGCCGTCGTCTTGCACTTGGATATAGAACGCCGCCAAGCCGTTGGCGTTGTCGGCCAGCGTGAAGGTGAGGTTGCCCGCGCTATCGACGGCGGGGGCTTGCGTGAACAGGCTCGGGTTGCTGGGGTTGCTGACGAGGTAGAATGCTGTCTGCGCCGCTTCGTCGCTACCGCCGCCGGGGTTGAAGGTTGCCCAATAAGGGATCGTGACGGCGCCGGTGTCTTCGTCGATCACCCCATCAGAAGCCGTGAGGTCCGGAGCGTCGTTGACGGGCGTGATGGCAAGGGTCAGACCAACTCCGATGCTGGTGTCTTGGCCGCCGTCTGCGATGCCGCCGTCGTCCTGAACGGAGCGATAAAAGCCATCGAAGCCGCTGTAATCCGCATTGGGAACGTATCGCAACTGATTCAAATTAATCGCGGTGACTGGAATGACAGCGCCCGGCGGCAACACGACGCTCGAGGGGAAAAGCACCAGGGGGCCGTTGGTGGGCACGGAGAGTACATTCACGTTCAGGAAATTGTTCGGCGGGCTGTCGTTCGGATCGGCGAAATGGAACTCGCTTGCCAAAAATTGATGGTAACCGTCCTCCAGCAGCGTAATCACGTGGCTTCCGGCGAACGGCGCTTGATTTACGGTGGGTACGGTGCGATCCTCGAGCCGTTCAGGATTCAAGCGTGCGTTGAGCGGAGTGCGACGCTTGCCCCCCCCACTAGAATCCCCAATTTGCCAAGGAGCGTGCGAATCCAGTTGAAGCGAATCATGCGGACCTCTCGGGGCCAAGAAAGGAGGCGGCGATAAACTGATGGTTGAATTGTAAACGACGGGATGGGTGAAAGTCAAACTCGAACTGGCGAATTATTTGATTTGTTTTTCACCCCTGGCTCCCCCTCACTCCCTGGGTTTCGTGGCCAACACCCCAAAAAAGTGCAAAAAAACCGGTCGTGGTGCTATCCATTTCCTCTTGATTCCTCCTGCCTGCATTCGCTATAGCCGGTGCGGTTGTTCCTTGAACAGGTGAAATGCGGAAGGAGAGATAAGATGCGTGGCTTCCTGGCGAAAATCACTCCCACTTATGCGGTGGCGAAAAAACTCTGTATTCTTGGCGTCATGATCGGCGTCGGCATCGGCGCGTTCTTTTGGGGCCGGCGTCAGGCCGACGCTCAGAACCGCGTCGCAGGCTCGCCCGACGCTACTACCGCCAACTACAACAGCCGCATCGTTGCGTACCTTTACGACGGCAAACCGGTCTACCGCGAGGAACTTGGCGAATATCTTATCGCCCGCTTCGGCGCCGAACGCCTCGAGTTCATGATTAATCGCAAAATCGTCGAGATCGAGTGCGGCAAACGCGGTATCAGCGCCAGCGATGCCGAAGTCGAACATCGGCTGAAGATCGATCTGTACAGTTTCGGCACGGCCATTACCGAGAAGGATTTCGTCAACACCATTCTCAAGCGGTTCGGCAAGACGCTTTACGAATGGAAGGAGGACGTCATCCGCCCCAAGCTGATGATGGAGAAGCTCGTCCGCTCGCAAGTCAAGATCACCGATAACGACCTGCGCGAAGGCTTTGAAGCCCGCTTCGGCCCGAAAGTCGAGTGCCGCATGATCGTGCTCGATGGCAACAATATCAAAGTCGCGCAGGATGTATGGACCAAGGTCAAAGGCAGTCGGCTGGAGTTCGATGCCATGGCCAAGGCTCAAGCGATACCGGGCCTCGCGCAGACGGGCGGGAAGGTGCCGGCGATCCACAGGCATTTCGGCGACAAGAATCTTGAGGATGGCGCGTTTTCGCTGAAGGAAGGCGAGATCAGCCCGTTGATCGAGTTGAAGGGGTCGGACCGCTCGCTGGTGATTCTGTATTGTGATCGCCATATTTCTGCCGACCGGACGGCGAATTACGATGCGGAACGGACGAAGCTGCATAAGGAGATGGAAGATATGCGGGTGGCCCAGCGGATCCCGGAAGTGTTCCAGGAATTGCGTAAGCATGCGAATCCGAAGTTCATGCTGACAGGCACGGGGCATCAGGTGGTGGCGAACATTACGCCACAGAGCGCGACAACGGCGGTGCCACGGATGGACGTGCCGAACCCGGCGGTGGTTCTGCCGGCGCCAGGCCCCGCGTCGGAGCCGCTCCGTCCGACGCCGGTGACGGGTCCGAATGGTGCGGCGCCGAGCTTGCCGGAGCCCTCGCTGCCAGCGCTGCCGAAGCTCACGCCGCCGCCGGTGTTGCAGAAATAACAACCATCCCGTTTAGCCGCTTGCCTTTGGCGAGCGCACATGTTTGTGCTCGTCAAAGGCGAGCGGCTAAACAACAATTCATCACTCATTCGGAGTTCATACCATGACCATTTGCCGATATGTATTGGGTTTGCTCTTATTCGCCGTCGTCTCCATGCGTGCTGCTGGGCAAGGCGTCGATCTGACCGAAGCGCCGCTTGACAAAGCCTGCGTGCGAAACGAAATTACGATGGAACTAAAAGGAACCATCACTATCGTCAACGGGAAGGATGAACAGAAATTCCCGCACGGCGCCGAGGCGAAGCACGTTTACACCGAGCGTTTCCTCGACGTCAACGGCGCCGTCGCACTCAAGTCGGCACGCTACTACACCGTTGCTGAGAGCGTTCTGGCGTTTAATAACGACAAATCCGCCAAGCGTACGCTGAGGCCCGAACACCGCTTTATGGTAACGCATCGCCAAGCGAGCGGCACGATGTCGTTCAGCCTGAAAGGTTCGCTCACGCGCGAAGAGATGGAGACGACCGAGCACTTCAACACGCTCGCCGTCTCGGGCCTGATCCCGGGCAAGATGATTGAAGTCGGCAAGTCGTGGGCCATGCCAAACGGCGTCGTCGTGGCGTTGTGTGATTTGCAAGGCGTGACCAAACAGAACTTTGAAGGCAAGTTGATCGCCGTCAAGGACGACATCGCGACGTTCAAGGTGGTAGGCAATGCCGATGGAATCAGTCTCGGCGCTCAGGTCAAGACACTTGTCAATGCCGATTGCGAATTTGATCTCAAGAAGAAACGCATCGTCGCCGTCACCTGGAACCAAGAGGACACACGCTTACAAGGTCCGGTCGGCCCGGCGATGACGGCATCGATCACCGTCAAACTCAAGCGCGACGCGATCGAGGTTCCCGTTGAGCTAAGCGACAACGCCCTCATTGAGGTCCCGGTCGGCGATGCGCCGTCGAACCTCACGAACATACAGCATGGCAGTTCCAAGGATCGATTTTCGCTCCGGTACGCGCGCGACTGGCATGTCACCAGCCCGGACGGCGGTCCGCAGATGGTTCTGCGCAACATCGACGACCGAGGGCAGTTCGTTGGGCAGGTGACAGTCTCCATGTGGAAGAAAGGCGACCCTGCCAATGTCATCAGCCTGGAGAAATTTGCTGCCGAGACGGAACGCACGATTGGCTGGAACCAGACGGAAGAGACCGAGCGGAAGGAACTCAAGGAGTTGCCGAAGGGGCACCACACGGCCTACCGTGTGATCGCCAATGGTGAACTCGACGGCCAACGCGCGGTGCAGTATTTCTACCTAATCGTCAGCAAGCAAGGCGACCATCTGCTGGCGACCTTCACGCTGCCGCCGGAGCAAGCCGCACGCCTCGGTTCGCGCGACGTTGAATTCGTGCGCGAGATCGGCTTCCCGGAGGCCAAGGAATGACGCGGGGCCGAGTTAACGAGCCGGAAGCGTCAGCGACGGATTTCTCCAATCCGTCGCTGACGCTTCCGGCTCGTTTTTCGATTTTCGTCGGTCACATCTTACTTGAACGTGGCTCGCGTCCTCTCGGCTTGCACCTTGAGTTCAAACGCTGGGCTTTGCGCGAGTTTTTCGACTTGCTCGCGAACTGCGATGGGAATATTGGATTTCTTGTCGCCGCGTTTCTCGTTCCAGACGGCAATGGCACGCAATGCGTTCAACGTCGTCGCTCGGGCGACGGCTTCGTCGTGGATGTGGCGGCCGTCGGGCTGGCGCACGCGGTTGTTGCGTAGCTGTTGGCGTTCGTCGAGCATCTCGGCGAACAGATGCCAGGGCACGACGTCGCTGCCGCGGCGAGCGAGTGTGGCCGCGGCGTTGTAGCGAATCTCCCAACCCGGCATGCTAGGCGCATTCTCCGCAAAATCCCACATCGCCAGCCACGCAATCGCTCCAGGAAATCCGCCGATACTCGGTGCGACCAGGATCGGCACGCGCAACTCCGGCGGCGTGGTGCTCTCGACCGTGCGGATCGGTTGCGGACGCCAGAACAGAATCGCCAGCACGACCAGCACGAGTACGCCGATCAGTGTGAGCAGGATCAAGCCGCGGTAGACCAGGCCTTTGTCTTCTTGTTGCATTTCAGTCCGATTCCTCGACACGTAGTACGGAACCGTGGCCTTTGTCATTGGCGAGTTTGAGGAGGATCGCCTCGGCTTGGTCGCCGTCCCAGAAGTTGAACGCCATCGCCGTCAGTTCGCGCAAGAAACGGTCGTCGGCGTCGGCGCAGAAGGCGAGGGCGGTCTCGACCTTGGTGATCGCCGGCGGATTCGGCGCCGGCAAGGCGGACTTGTCGAGATAGTAGAGCGCCGTCAGCGCCCAGCCGGCGCGGGGCGTGCCCGGCTTGGCGGCTTCTTCTTTGAGCGCTTTGACAATCTCCGCGCGGTGTTCGGCGGACAGCGTCGCGTAACCCTTCATGTTCTCGCCCATGTTCATGAGCGACCAGAGCGCCTTGCGGCGTTGCAATGCATTGCCGTTGATATCGGCGGCTTTGTCGTGCTTGAGCATTTCGCACAGGATCGGCACGCCGGCGGGAACGTGGAACTCGCCCAAG
>SIAQ01000063.1 GCA_009697105.1 Gemmataceae bacterium
CCCGTTTGACTGGACCTACACTGGCAAGCCTCTGGCCCCAACCCGCTCCATCCGGTTTTTGTCCGCACCACCGCCATCCAAACCCGGGAAATGTCAAACTGGGCAAAATCATCGTCCCATGATACATCAACTGTGACGTGTAGCAGTAGTGTACTTAAAAACAGGCCGCAATATCGTTACTTTTGCTAATTCCTGTCAACTTTCCCATCACCAAGATTCGATGAAATTACTACATCGTGAAAGGTGTGCCGGAAATATCGTGGCCCTGGCTCGATTCTGGTAGTTAGCACGGAAGATCACTGCGGAAACTGCGAACGGACGAACCCATGAATCCGAAAAACACCGGAGGACGGTGGCATTGGCCAAATTGGCGTCTCTGCTGTTTCCTCTTATTGTCGGGCTGCCATTCGATCCCGACCGCCGAGGTGCTAGTTCCGGCGCGCGTCCCGGAACTCGTGCCTGTCACCTACGCCGTGGAGGCGCCGACGCAGGACGGCAAACCGATTCCGATCAGTCTCGACACCGTGCTGCGAAGCGCTCAAGACAACAACGGCCAAATCCGCCTCGCTCGCATGCGTCTCGACGACGCCACCTACGACCAACACTGGGCCGCCAAACATTGGCTGCCCGATCTCTCCGTCGGCATCGGCACCTATCGGCATGAGGGCGCCATCCAGGATTTTCAGGGTAACATCGTTCGTTCCAGCTATGGCTCAGCCCTCGCCGGCCTCGAATTGACCGGTAAGTACGACTGGAAGGAAACCCTCTTCCGCCGCGTCGAGGCCGAACGCCGTGTTTGGCAGCAAAAGGGCGAACTCAGCAAACTCACCAGCGAGAACTTGCTCGACGCCTCAACGACCTACGTCGCTCTCGTGGCGGCACGAACCGGCGCAATCATTTCGTTGGAAACCGAAGTCAAGCTCAAGGACCTGCTCGATCAAACCATTGCTTTGGCCCAAGTCGATCCCGGCATTCGCGTCGAAGTCTCGCGCATCGAAACCGAGTTGATGGCTCAAACCGTCCTTTCCGCCAAACTGCGCGAAGCGGGCAAAGGCTCGGCGGCGAAGCTGGCCTACCTGCTCGGCCTCAATCCGTGCTGCGATATCATCATCGCCGATAAATACCTCGCGACGATCAGTCTCGTCGATGCCCACACGCCGGTGGACAAACTCGTCGATCGCGCCTTGAGCCGTGGACCAGGCGTGCGCGAACTCGAAGGACTCTTGCGAACCGTCCAGACCGCACGCAACACCAACTACGGTGCGACGCACTGGATGCCGAGCGTCGAGTTGAATATCGTCGAAGGCAGTTTCGGCGGTGGCCCCGGGCGACAGATCGAATGGGCGAACCGTTTCGATGCCGCCGTGCATATGCGTTGGAACCTCAACGAGTTCGTCTACGCCAAGCAAAAACGCCATCAGGCCGACGCGAATATCCAACAAGTGCATCTGTCGATCCACGACCTTCGCTCCAAGCTCGCGCTCGGCGTACAAGAAGCTCGCGAAGCAACGCATTCCAACCGTGAACAGGTCAAATTTGCTGAACGCCACATCCGCCACGCCGAGGAGTCGTACAAGCTCAGCGACCAACGTTTGCGGCAGAATATTAAAGGCCGATCGTCGAGCGAAGTGCTTCTGGCGTTGCGCACACTGAGCGGTGCTCGCCTGGAGTACATCCAGGCTGTGCGCGACTTGAACAAGGCTCAGCTCCGGTTATTTATTTTGATCGGCGCGGTCGATCCTACGTCGGTCGAGCCATTGCCAATCGTTCCCGTTCGCGAAACACCCCGCCGACTCCCGGAGTTGATTCAGCAACGGCGGCAGCCATCTTGATTTACGCTTGCGGCATGGAACCAGTTTCAAATCCCTCAAGCCCCAGGATGAGCACGGCGATTCCTGGGGGGTAGACCCCCACCAATCGCTTCGCTCATGATGGGGCTTGGGCGATTCATTTCTGCCAAATCGATGCTCCCATCATAAAACAACATTGGTGTCTGTTGCCTACCAACGTGCGATACGGTTTCTTCTCTAAACCCACCTGCTGACGAGAGGAGCCGACGATGACTGGTGTGTACGTGGATTCACTGTTACTCGACAAACGTGAGACGAAGATACGGAGCATGTTCAACAACATCGCTCCGAGTTATGATTTTCTGAATCATCTACTCAGCCTCAACATCGATCACTATTGGCGATGGCGGACGACAAAGCTCGTGCCGCCTATCGCTTCCGCATCGGCGCCGATTCTCGACTTGTGTACGGGCACAGGCGACTTGGCGTTGGCGTACGACAAAGCGGCGAAGGGCCGGGTGCCGATCATCGGCGCCGATTTCTGTCACGAGATGCTCGTTCGCGCCGAAGGAAAAGCGAAGCGCAAGAACGCCGGCGAAAGGATTCGCTTCCTGGAAGCGGACGCCCAACACTTGCCGTTCCCCAGCGATATGTTTCAGATCACGACGGTGGCCTTCGGACTGCGCAACGTCACCGACACCGACAAAGGAATCGCCGAAATGATCCGCGTGACCCATCCCGGCGGGCGGATCGCGATCCTTGAGTTCTCGCAGCCTCGCGGCTTCCTGTTAGGCCCGATGTATCGGTTTTACTTCAAGCACATACTGCCTCGCTTGGGCCAATTGATTTCGCGCTCGAAGGATGATGCCTACCGATATCTGCCCGAAAGCGTCATGCAATTCCCCGACGGCGAAGCGCTGGCCGAGCGTCTGCGCGGGCATGGGCTGAAAAATGTATCGTGGCAGCCTATGACGTTCGGAATCGCGACACTGTATATGGGAACGAAGGAAGCGTCAGAGCCACGCACGAAGTAAGGGGTCCAAACTGGCAAGGACGGTGTGTTCAAACCACTTACTTCGTGCGTGGCTCTGAAAAAATGGAGAACGAAAATGGATCATCTACTCGTCCGTGCCGCGCGGGGCGAAGCCGTCGAACGGCCGCCGGTGTGGGCGATGCGTCAGGCCGGGCGTTGGGATCCGGAGTTCAACAAGGTGCGCTCCGGGCTGTCGTTTTTCGAGTTTTCGGAGAACGTCGAACTGTCGGCGAAAGCGTCGCTGTTGCCTCGGCGGTTCGGCGTGGACGCGATTATCCTCTTCTACGACATCACCACACTGACAGTGTCGATGGGCTTGCCGTTTACGTTGCAGCCGAATCGCGGTCCCGTGCCGGATCGCGAAATTCGCACGATGGCAGATGTCGAACGGCTCAATCCCGAACCGGGACCAGAGACGTTCGCGCATATCGTGCAACTGCTGCGCAAAGTGCGCGAGGAATTGAAAGGCGAGCTACCGGCGATCGTCTTCGCTGGCGCGCCGTTTACCGTGGCGACCTATTGCATCGGCACGGGCAAAGACCTGCCGGCGACGCGATCGTTTATCAAGGAGCGTCCGGCAGTTTGGCAGGCGCTGAACGAGCGCATCCAGTCGGCCACGATTCGCTTCGTCAACACGCTCATCGAGGGCGGGGCGGCGCTGTACCAGCTCTTCGATTCCTGGGCCGGCGAGTTGACTCGCGAGGAGTATTTGCGTTTGGCACACCCGTACCATCAGCGCATCTTCCAAGGCGCTGCGAGCGTGCCACGAGTGTTGTTCGTGAAGGAATGCCCGTATCTCGATCTGCTCACGAGTAGCGGCGCGGACGTGGTCAGCCTTGGGCGTTGCCACGATTTGGCCGCGGCGCGACGGGATTATCCGAACCTTGTGTTTCAAGGCAATGTCGATGAGGAATTGTTGAAGACGGGCACGCCGGACGAGGTTATCGCTGCCACGAAACGATGTCTCCACGACGGCGGCGGGCGACGGCATATCCTGAATCTGAACCACGGCTGCGACAAGGCCATGCCAGTCGCGAACTTCGAGGCGTTCATCCGTGCCGCCAAGGGGCAGGTTTAGCACCGCGTGTTACAATCAGAGCCTCGCACGAAGTAAGCGGTTGGACGATCCTACCGCTTACTTCGTGCCCGGCTTTGATATGCTTGGTTTATTTCTGAAACAAGCCCCCAACACGCAGAATCGGATTCTTCTCATTCCCACCCGGAAGCGGTTGCGGCGATTGATCTTCGTTCAACCATGCTTCGCGATTGGAGGGCCATTTATTGCCGGTAACTATTTCCAGCGATTCCAACGTGCGATGACGCAGGGCGACGTCCTTCTCCGATCGCATAACATATTTCAAGGCCTCGACCGTCTCGGCATCGCGATACTTGCTTAGTGCGCGAATGGCGATCAGCTTTTCGTCCTGGGTTTGTTGGCGATCCGTCAGGTTGGATTCCAGCGACGGTCCCGGCTGACGTGCGACGCGAATCAACAGATGGCGTGCGTCCTTGTCGCCGGTTTGCTCCAAGGCGACCAGCGCTTCTTTGCGGATCATGGCGATCTGGTCCGGCATCGAGATCGGATGCATATTGCGCTGCTGATAGACTTCCTCGAGATGGCGAGCCGCGCGATGGTCCTTGTATTTGCCTAACGCCCGAATCGCGGTCAGGCGGCATAAGGGCTGCGCATCGGTCTGGGCAGCCGTGCCGAGGATACGGAGGTAGGCATCCTGATCCTGGGCGTTGCCACCGTTGAGAATCGGTTCCTTGAGTCGACCCAATGCCTCGGCCCGGCGAGCGCCGTCGGTAGTCTTCTCGATCACCGTCAACGGATGTGGCTTACCAACACCCGTGACGTAGGACCAGTCTCGTTCGTGGCTCGAGAGCTCTTCCCAAAGCCCCGCGCAACCGGTCATGGCAAGGGCGAGGGCGAAAAAGCCCATGCTTGCCGCCAACCCGGCCGACCTACGAGCCGAGTGTACAAATGAGCAAGTGGAATACGCCACCGCGAGCCTCCTTGGGCATGGGATTGGGTGAACAAGAAAATCCCCATCTAATTCAGTGCGGCGCGGTATAATGTGGAGTACGAAAAATAGCAAGGGGATTTTCCTGCAAACCCGGAACTGAAGAAAAGCGTTACGCGTCGAAGACTGTGGAAATGGGCAAGCAGGCCCAGGGGTTTGGAGTAACTCACCCCTGGGCTTGCTCATTTATCCACAATCATGCGCGGAACCAACAAGAGACGATGGAGGGTATGGTGAGTTCGGATGCTGCCGCCCTGGCTAACGCCGCGATGCAACTTGGTTTGTTGACCTCGAGACAGGTCGACGAAGCGTGGGATGAACTGGGGGCCCGCAATGGCCCTGCCGAGAAATTTCTGCGCTGCATGGAGCGCAAGCAATACCTCACTCCATTCCAGACCAACAAACTCATCCGCGGCGACAAGAACGGCTACATTCTGGGCGGCTATCAGCTCCTTTACAAAATCGCGTCCGGCAGCTTCGGGCGCGTTTACCGTGCCGTCGAATCGAGCACGGGGCGGCAGGTCGCTATCAAGATCCTGCGCAAAAAATGGTCTGTGGATAAGCACAAAATCGAACTCTTCATGCGCGAAGGCCGCATGGGCATGACCATGCGCCATCTCAATATTGTCGAAATTCTTGCCGTCAATCACGAGGAATCGAGCAACCAGTATTACATTGTAATGGAGTTCGTCGAAGGCGGGAACCTGCGTGATATTCTCAATATTCGCAAGACGCTCCAACCCGCGGAAATGCTGCGCATCTTGGAAGACATCGCGGCAGGCCTGGCGGCGGCGTTCGCCCATGGCACGACGCATCGCGATATGAAACTCACGAACGTGCTCTTGGCCAGTCAGAGCCATGCCAAGCTCGTGGATTTCGGCCTCGCCGGCGTACATGCGGGCCATGCCCCTATCGCCGCCACGGTAGCGGCGTCAACCGCTGGCGAGGACGACGACAAAGCCGAAGTCGATGTCGATCGCACGGTCGATTACGCCGGCCTCGAAAAAGCAACCAACGCACCGCATGGCGATCCGCGTAGCGATCTGTTTTTCGTCGGCTGCGTCGCCTACGAACTGCTCACCGGGAAGTCGCCACTGGACACAAAACGCGGAGCCGAGGCACGCATGTCCGCTCAGCGGTTTCTCAAACTCGCATCCTTCAAAGTGGAGCAGCCGGACGTTCCTCCATCGGTCGGCCGTCTCATCGAGAGCTTGCTTGCACTTAATCCCGACCTACGCATCCAGACGCCGTCGCAATTGGTGGACCGCGTCCGCGAATGCCGGCACGAATTCAGCGGCGTTTCACAACCGGGCGAGTCGGCCAAGGCCAAGGCCAAGGTCCAAACCACGATCTTCCTGGCCGAGAGCGATGAAACGCTCCAGGACGCCCTGCGCGAAAAACTCAAGAAACTGGGCTTCCGCGTCCTTATCGCCGCCGACCCAGTACGGGCATTGGAGCGGTTCCGCCAACAACCGTTCGACCTCCTGATCGTCGATGCCGCCACCACGGGCGAAACCGGTTATTATGTCTTCGAGAGCATTCTTGAAGACGCCCGCCGTCAGAATATACCGTGCAAAGGAATCTTGATGCTCGGCCCGGAGCAGACGCCGTTTCAGAAAAAATTAGCCGATACCCCGGGCGTCGCGTGCCTGATTCAGCCGATTAAGTACAAACAGTTGCTTGCCTCGATTCGTGAATTGCTTGGCTACACAGACGCTGAGTGATCGACCGCTTGCCTTCGTCAAACGCTTCCATCTGGTGAGGCATCCGCCGAACGCTTTCCGTTTCCTTCTAATAACCGGAGTCCATAATGACGATTGAATTCAGCAATGGAAAATCGCTCTGCCCAACGTTTGGGTGGACGCATGTTGCCTCGTCACGCGGCGGGAAGACGATCTACATATCGGGCCAGGTCAGCGTGAACGAGAAGGGTGAAGTCGTCGGTAAAGGTGACCTTAACGCTCAAGTAACGCAGACGTTCGAAAATTTGAAAAATGCCCTGGCTGCTGCTGGCGCAACGTTCAAGGATGTGGTGAAATCAAGTTTTTATGTCGTAGGTCTGAAATCGGAGCAGGTGCCAATCCTGCGCGAAGTGCGAGCACGCTATTTCAACCAGCAAAATCCGCCCACGAGCACGCTGGTCGGTGTGCAAGCGTTGGTGAATCCAGATTGGCTTATCGAGATCGAATTGATCGCGGTGATTGAGTGATTTTCAGAGCCGGAAGTGTCGATGACGGTGATTCTCGTTCGTCGCGGGCTTCCGGCTCTGGTTTCTTCGTGTTGTCACTTCCCGATGCACACGAGTTCGGCTTCCGTGCGAATGAAGAATTGCCCTTGCACCGCTGCTGGCGATGCGAGAATCGGTGAGCCAAGGTTGTTGCGTGCGACGATGTCGAGTGTATCGCCGGCGCGGACGACGTAGGTCATGCCGGTCTCTCCCGCGAAATAGAGCAGACCACCAGCGACGATCGGCGAGGCGGCGAAGCGATCGTCGACACGTTCAAGATACACGAGCTTACCGGTCTGGGCGTCGAGCGCGCTAATGATGCCGGTGTCGTTGCCGGTGTAAAGGCGACCTTTGTGCAGCGCCGGCGTAGGCACGTGCGGTCCGCCGCGAACTGCCCGCCAAACGAGATGCGTCTGCGTGACATCGCCTTTCTCACCGGGACGAAAACCGAGCGTCGGCCCGTTGCGGCCGGACGACGAATACAACATGTCTTTGCCGACGACGACCATCGGCACGACTTCGATGGTAGGCCCGCGGAGCGACCAAAGTTCGGTGCCGGTGTTCGGGTCATAGCTGCGAACCGTTTCCGCGCCGGCGATGAGAAGTTCGTCGCGCTCGCCGATGCGGGCCAGTGTCGGCGTGGTCCAGGTCATGGCTTTGCCACGCTTGGCGGTCCAGACGAGTTTGCCTGTTGTTTTGTCGAGCGCTACGAAGATGGAATCGGTTTGGTTCTGGTCTTGGGCAAGGATGACGAGGTTTTTGTAGAGAACGGGGCTGGAGCCGGTGCCGTGCGTGGTTTTGATTTTGAGCGAATCGTAATGCCAAAGCAGCTTGCCGTCGAAGTCGTAACAGAGGATGCCGCATGAACCGAGAAAGACGATGACGCGTTCGCCATCGGTAACGGGCGTGGCCGAGGCGTAGCCGTTCTTGTCGCGCACGCCTGGCTCGGGATCGCGCGGGGGGGCTTGACGAGTCCAGAGCGGCTTGCCGGTGACGCGATGATAGGCGTGGATGAAACGTTCCGTGCCTTTGACGTTGGAGCTGGTGAGGAAGATATGATCGCCCCAGATGACAGGCGACGAATTCCCCAGGCCCGTGAGCTTCGTCCGCCAGGCAATATTGCGGCCGTCCTTGTCCCACGTCGTTGGCAACGTCATGTCGCCCGCGCCGCCTTGGCCATCGGGACCGCGGAAGCGAGGCCAATGCTTGTCCGCGCCAGGCGACGGCAGGATGACGGAAAGCTCCAGCGCCGCCGCGTTCGTCTTGCGAATCGATGTGCCCGCCGGCTCGGCCTTCGCGCCTTTGTCGAATGGCGGAATCTGTTTGTACTTGCGATAGCCATCGCGCATCAGTTCCAGATAGTCCGTCCGAATATTCAGCCGGCGCTCGTAAGCTTTCTTCAACTCGGCGTCGCCAAGCACTTTTTCCTTGCCGCCGTGCTTTTCGATGAAGCTGTCAGCGTTGTCCACCGTCGCGACGCGCTGCCACTCGGCGGCGATGTCGGTGATGAGCATCTTCTCTAGCACAAGCTTGCGATAGACGGGATTTTTGACATCCGCCTCCAGCACCTTGAGCTGGGCATCGAGCGGATATTTTTCGTTTCCGCCGGCAGAAATCTCTGCGGTAGCGAGCAACATTGGAATCAACGCAATGACAAAACAACGTGGCAACACGGAATGTCTCCTGCAAAAGAATTTGACTGTATTCCGCTTGCGACTTAGCGCTCACACGACTCCATGCGAGCGCTAAGCGAAAAGCGAAAACGTCCTTCGCACGGTTGAAAATGTCGCATTTTCGGACGAATCGAACCTTTTCCGAGCCGCGACCGTCAGGGAGCGGCCGACTGTATGCCGTGCGCACATTGTCGGCCGCTCCCTGACGGTCGCGGCTCGGACAAGCGATAAACTCACCCGTTGAACGTATTCATTTTAGTTCCCGCTCACCGTCAGCCAGAGCGAGGTCGTCGATCGCCCCAAATCGGCCACGGTCGCATGGCCGATGCGCGTAACGCTTGTGGACGAAACCCCGACGATGCGGATCGCATGGCCAATCGGTGGCCTGTTCGCGGCTTGCAGCGTGATTCCTTTCGGTGTCTGCGTGGCTTTGATCGCCTTGGGCAGGCCTTCGACCTGAAGTGTGATTTCGTCCTTGAACTCGCCGAATCGTATGACCGCAACGGGAATCTCCAGTGACTTGCCGGCAACGACTGTGAAGTTGTCGCCGGTAACTTTAACGTCAAAGTCCTGCACAGGTGTGCCGATTCGCAGACGGTAGACATAGCGAGGGCCAGCGTGATCATGCAGGTCGCTGATCTCCAGGCGGAAGGCGGCATCCTGCGTGACCGCGTAGTTCAGTGCCGGGTCATCGCCGATCTTCGTGGCTTTGGATTGCAACAATGTTTTGCCGGCCGAGTCCGTCAGACGCAGTACCGCATCGAGCGGGAATCCGAGAGTGCGCGACGCGACGGCGAACGAAAGTTTGTCCCCTTTCTTCGCCGTGAACTCGAACACGTCGATGTCGCCAGGCTTCTCAAGTCGGCCCGTAATCGTCGTCGGAATTGCGACCTTCTGCGGCTCGGCGCGAGTTGCCTTCGTTTTCACGATACTTGGATTCGGCGCGAGCTGAACAGCGAACGGATTGGCGATGCGAGCATCGAACAAATTCAGCAGGTCGAGGTCCAGGCGCGGTGAGACCTTGAATCGCTTGAGGTCGTCAGGCAAGTTCCAGCCGATGAGTTCGACATCGATCGGCCCATCGCGCGGCACCGCCAGCGGGTACGTGTGATCGACAAACGGCCCTGCCGTGATCGTTAGCCGATATACGAATGTTTCCTTACCTCCGAAACGGACCGTGGAATCCGCGATTGCTGGGAATGCGAAAACGCGTACGAGGTAAAGTCCGTCCTTGGGAATGGTGAAGGCAATTTGCGGATCGAGGCCGTGGTAGTCGTCGTTTTGTTCGAGGATGAATCCATCAGGCGAGAGGATTTGCAGCACGCCGTCCATCGGGGAGCGAAGTGTCTTGTTGGCATCGAGGGCCGCGACCAGCGTTTCGCCCTTGGTGAGTTTGACGGAAAACGTATCGACGTCGCCGGGCTTATCGAGCCGACCGTTGACGACAACGGAGGAGCTGTCGAGTATCTGTGGCTTCTTCGGATCGTCGTTGGGTTCCTTCTCCATGACTTCGGGCAGTATTCCAACGATAAACGGCTTCAACGCGCTGGCGCCGTCAGCGTCTTGCAAGCGTAGGTAATGGACGCCCGGCTCCGCGTCCTTGGCGATCGCGACGCTGATTTTTCCAGATACCCTGGTCGCAGTGATCTCAATCCCGGCGCGATCGGCGAATCCCTTGATCGGCCAACGCTCGAACGTTCCGCTCGCCGTGACGTCGACGGTCGTGCCGCGCTGGCCCCCGGCGGGGAAGAGATAGTCGAGCTTGGGCGGCGCTGCGTGGGAAACGAGTGGGCTGAAAAGGAATATAGCCAGCACAATCCCGATAGGACGGCTACCTTGGTTCATGCGTGATTAACTCCTGCAGGCCCAGGGCCGATTCCAGTTCCTGTGCTATTGATTGCAGTTCGTCATTTCTATACCTTCGACGGCTGAGTTTGCCGCTTTTCCGAGCCGCGACGGTAAGGGAGCGGCCGACAGAATGCCCAGCGGTTTATGTCGGCCGTTCCCTTACGGTCGCGGCTCGGAAATGATTTGATCGGTTCGGAAAAGCGACAATTTCTACCATGCGAAGTATAACGTCCCAACTTCAATGGCGAATTTGAAGCGCTTTTTCGAGTTTGGACAGAATCACTCGCAGTTCCGCTGGGGACTTTGAATCAAGTTCGTCGAACGGTGTTAAAGGCTGGCCGAGAAGATTCTGAGCAAAAAGAATGCGGCCAATGAGACTGGCGTCCGCGCGGCCCTCCGCGCGGCCTTCCGCGCGGCCTTCCGCGCGGCCTTCCGCGCGGCTATGTTCGGCCTCATACACCAGCGCGCGGTAGTCACGCTCGGCTTTCAGCCGTGATTCGTAGCGATCACGCTCCAGTTCACTTTGCGCCATCATGTTTAATACCTCCATTGCCCGTGGAATGGGCGTATCCAATAAACTCGCGGGCAGGTTGTCTATATCGAGTTCGGCTCCGTGGATGAGAAAGTAAATCCATTTCTCAAGCGGGTCTACCAACTCCTCGGCCCGCAGGCGGAACTTTGGCAACTCGACGACATGAATCGCCAAGTGCGGACTGAGCACAACGCTTGGATGCTGTCTGCTGCGTATCTGAAAGTCCAGATGGTAATCGGGAATCTCCGGAAAAAGCACGCGATCAACAAAGCTGATCGAGATCGTCGGCCTAAGTTTCGAGTAATCATCGCCCTCGCTTAGTTGGCCCGAATGCAGGCGACCCCAATAGTATAACGCACGATGCGGATAAACGCGCGGGCCGGTCATCTCCATCTCGATATTATACTGCCGACCGGCCTGATCGCGAGCCTTAATATCGAGGACCGACAGCTTATCATCGGGAAGTTCTTTGTCGTTGAACGGGTTGCAGATTTCGAGTTGAACGAGGCGTTCGTCGGGCGAGGGCTTCAACACCGATGCCACCAGATGATCTAGCAGCGGGAGGTTCGCCACGCTGCCGAACACTTTCTTGAAGGCGTAATCAACTTTGGGGTCGATGCGTAGAATCATGACCTGTGTTCCGCTTGCGGCTTAGCGCTCGGTATATCCCACGCGAGCGCCAGAAATCTTACATCAAATCCGCGATCGGGTTGTGATCGCTCACCAGATGCGTCGGTCGGCCTTGTGGCGTGTAGAGTATCTTGCCCGGGTCGATGCCGAGCTTGAGGTAAACACTGGAGACGAACTGCTCCGGGCTGTTCGTGCGGCCAACCGGTGCGTAGCCACGGACATCCGTCGCGCCGATGACCTGGTTGCCTGGCGTCCCGCCGCCCGCGAACAATACCGACATCGAGTTGCTCCAGTGATCGCGCCCGGCCCGTGCATTGATCTGCGGCGTGCGGCCGAACTCGCCGAGCGCGATGACCATTGTGCTCGCCAACAGCCCGCGTTGGTCCAAATCTTCGATGAGCGTCGCCACGGTGTTATCCCACGACGGCAGTCGCTGGTGACATGACGCAAACAGATCCACGTGATGATCCCAGCCGCCATCGTACAGCGTAATGAATGGCACGCCTGCTTCCACCAAACGACGCGCCAGCAGTGCACGCTGACCCAGCGGATTACGGCCATAGGCGTCGCGGACACGGTCCGGTTCGCGCGTGATGTCGAACGCCGCCTGGGCTTCGCGCGATCGCATCAGGTTGTGGGCTTGCGTGTAATGTTCCTCGAGCGCGTTGACCGGATCGCCCGCTTGCTGATCGAGAATACGCTGCATGCGATCAACTTCCGAGCGAATCTCGCGGCGAGAATCGAATCGCCCTTCCGATAACCCACGCGGCAAGGCAACATCGCGCACGCGGAAGTCGGCCACGTTCGGATTGTCTTCAACGACAAACGGCGCATAGCGAGCGCCGAGAAAATTCGGCCCGCCCGAGCGT
Organism: Gemmataceae bacterium; assembly: GCA_009697105.1. Classification (GTDB taxonomy): domain Bacteria; phylum Planctomycetota; class Planctomycetia; order Gemmatales; family Gemmataceae; genus SIAQ01. The sequence continues at coordinate 12,627 of SIAQ01000063.1, forward strand.
GACATTGTCGGCATCGAAAAATACGCGGGCAGCCCGTGCGGAGCGCCGCGTTCATGCGCGGTGACGGAACCCATGCTCGGATGAAAGCTGACGAACGCCCCACACCCGACCGGGATCCGCGGCGGCGCACCGGTCATCATGTAATGGTTGCCCGCGCCATGATTGCCCTGGTCGTGGCGAATCGAGCGAATGGTCGTGAATTTATCGGAGATGCTCGCCAGCTTGGTCATGTGCTGCGAATACATCATGCCCGTGGTCCGCGTGGCGATGGGCGTGAGCTCGCCACGAATTTCGCTGGGAGCATTCGGCTTGGGATCGAAGGTTTCGTAGTGCGTCGGCCCGCCGTCCATCCAGATGAGGATGCAGCTACGCGCCGGCGCCGCCGAGGTCCCCGCCGCCTGCGATTGCAAGCGAAGCAGATCAACCAGCCCCGTGCCAAGGAGCCCACCAAGCCCGAGTTTAAGTGCATCTCGGCGTGTGATATTGGATGCCATCGAAAAGGCCCCCCTGACGTTCGTTCTACACAAAATGTTATCGGCGACCGCTTCCGCCCAGTTCTCGCATTCTATAGCATGCGCCGCGATTTCCCAAGGTGAAAAAGCTTTCTATTCCCAACATGACATGGCCACGCCGAAAAGTTGAGGCCGTGCCGTGGTTGGTCAGGAGTCAGGAGTCCGTGGGGCAGGCTGGAAAGCCTGCCGTAGCTTGCCGTGGGGCAGGCTGGAAAGCCTGCCGTAGCTTGCCCCTGATTGTCAAAAAATGCGGCAGGCAGGAAAGCCTGCCCCACGAAATCGTCAAAATAAGTCAGGCAGGAAAGCCTGCCCCACGGACCACGGATGCAACACCAAGCAACCAACCGACCACGCCAATTCCGACGATCACCGGGCCGAAGGGGTTGGTCGTAGTTAGTGGCCCGTCGATTCCTGACTACGGACTACGTTTGTGCTTTTGGATTTTGAAAAACACAGGAGATTAGCCAGCCGGCGGCGCCGGGGGATTCTCCAGCGGATGCTCTTCCGCGCTCATCAGATTCGCCCACGGCCGCCATTCGGGTACGTGGAACAATATCGCCTTCAAGCCGGCCATAATCGGCATCGCCAGGAACAGGCCCGTCATGCCCCACACCAAATCCCAGAACAGGCAGCCCAGCATCACCGTCGTCGCATTCAAATCCATACTGCGGCCCATGACCAACGGCACCACGAGATACCCTTCCAATACGATCACAACGATGTACAGAATCGTCAACACGATCGCGGCGGCGGGATCGACGAAGATGAACGCATCCAGGAACGGCGGCACTATCGCAAGCAACGGACCGAGATACGGTACGTAATTGAGCACCGCCAGCAGGATCGCCCAGTTCCAGGCCTGCGTCAGACCGAACATCTGGTAGAGAATGCCCATCACGATGGCCAAGCCGAGGTTGATGAGGGTTCGCCAAACGAGATAGTTCCGCACTTGTTTCGCCATCTCGAACAGCACTTCGGTGGCTTTGCCCTGAATCTCCGGCGTAGGCCCGAAGATCGCGACGACACGTTTTGCCAGCATCTTTCCTTCGAGCAACACGAAGAAGGTGATGAACAAGGTCAGAATTACCTGCCAGCTCCAGTCAGCAGTAACGCGGGCCGTCTTGCGGAAATAATCCGGGGCGGCATCGATAAAGTAACGCAGAGCACCGATGCTCCGAATATCCTTGGCGTCTTTCGGGAATACGTCAGGGTCCAACTCGACAGGCCAGACTTTCTCAAGCTTCGGACGAAGTTTCCAATTGTAGATTTCGAGAATTTGCTTCTCGTCCGACATCTTCGTGACCATGACGGTGACGTTGGCGGAGAAAATCGCGACGAGCAGCAAGTTAATGAGCACCAGTGTCGCCACGACGGTCATGCACGCAACGCCCCAGCGCATCTTGAACGTTTCGTGCAGCGAAACCGCTGCTGGGCCGAGCACCGTAGCGAGTAGCAAAGCGACAAACATCGGCATAAAGACCGATGCGCCTAAATGCAGCGCGACCACGCCCGCGAGAAGCAGCAGTATGCTTAATCCAATGCGCGTGGCTGTATTCAGCGGTAGCATATTTTTCTCCGCGCCCGGCAGGCGATCGTCCGAGCCTGAGCGCCAGCGAAGGGCGAAGCTTCACCCTTCGCTGGCGCTCAGGCTCGGATCCGTCAAACCCATTCGCGTGCAATTTACCCGTGCTGTAGTATGGCCGCTCGCAGCGTATTCTGCAACAGCATTGTGATCGTCATTGGGCCAATACCGCCCGGAACAGGGGTGATCGCGGAGGCAACTTTCTTAACTGCGTCAAAGTCAACGTCACCCACCAGCTTCCCCTCGGCGGTACGATTGATACCCACATCAACAACCACCGCGCCTGGTTTAATCATATCACACTTGAGAAACCGCTCCTTGCCGATCGCCACCACGACGATGTCCGCTTGCCGAGTTAACACGCCAATGTCGCGCGATCGGCTGTGACACACCGTGACCGTGGCATTGGCACCGTCCGCTTTTTGCATCAGCAACATCGCCAGCGGTTTGCCGACGATGTTGCTCCGCCCAACGATTACGATATGCTTTCCGTCGATCGCGATGCCGTTACGCACCAAAATCTGCTGAACACCATAGGGCGTGCACGGAAAAAAGCGCGGCTGGCCGGACATCATCAGGCCGAGACTCATCGGGCTGAATCCATCGACGTCTTTCAACGGCGCGACGGCATCGACGATCACGCTTTCGTCGATCTGTCTTGGCAACGACAGCTGCACGAGTATGCCGCTCACGTTCGTATCGGTGTTAAGCTGAGCGATGAGGTGGAGCAAGGCGTCTTGCGTGGTGTCCACTGGGAGTGCATGCAGCCAGCTTTGTATGCCGACGTTCTCGCAGGCTTTGCGTTTGTTACGCACGTAAACCTGACTTGCCGCATCCTCGCCGACGAGAACGGCCGCCAAACCTGGGGCGAAGCCATGTTTGCGCACGAAGTCCGCGACACCGACGGCGATCTCCGCCTGCATCGTTTGCGCGAGTTTCTTGCCGTCGAGAATTAAGGTCATCGTAATCTCGCGTCCAAAAATGGAAGTTTAGCCGCTCGCCTTGGGCGAGCGCGGCCTACGAACTGTGCACCACACACCCGCGCTCGCCGAAAGCGAGCGGCTAAACGAATACGCATGAATCAACACCAAGCAACCAACCGACCACGGGATAGTCCGTGGGGCAGGCTTTCTAGCCTGCCGTAGCTTGCCCACGAAATCGTCAAAATACGGCAGGCTAGAAAGCCTGCCCCATGGGCCACGGGCTTTTCAGACATTTGTCACGCTGCCCGTTGCAATCCGCGGCCGGCCATGACGCTCTCGACGAAGCCAAACACTTCTTCCTCGAAACGCTCCGTCCGAAATCGCAGAGCATGCGTGCGCAGCTTATCGGGATCGAACGAATCGCGGTGGGCTTCAAACAGCTCCAAGGCGGCAACGAGGGAATCCACACTCTGATCGGGGAACCAGATGCCCGTCCGGCCATGGATTACGGTTTCAGTTGCGCCGCCGCGTCCGAAGGCGATGACGGGCGTGCCACACGCCTGCGCCTCGACGGGCACGATGCCGAAGTCTTCCTCGCCGGGAAAGAGCAAGGCCTGGCAGCGGCGGAGATGATCACGCAGGACGCTGTCGGGCTGCCAGCCGAGGAATTCAACCTTGCCCTCGGCTCGCGCTTTGAGCTTGGCCTCATCCTGCCCGGAACCGATGACGACCAACCGACGACCGAGCTTTTTGCAGGCGTCGATCGCCAAATCGAGCCGTTTATACGGTGCGAAAGCCGACAGGATGAGATAGTAGTTTTCACGTACGACATTGTCTGGACAGTAAAAATAAGTATCCACCGGCGGATGGATGACGACGGCGTCACGCTGATAACAATCGCGAATGCGTTCGCGGATGACGTTGCTGTTGGCGATGAAGTGCGTCACCCCAGCGGCGGTTCGGCGATCCCATTCCCGCAGTCGCGACAGCACCGCCGAGGCCAGCCATTTCTTCGGCCCCCACCAGCCGCGATCATGAAAATACGATTCCTGCATATGCCAGGCGTAGCGCATCGGCGTATGGCAGTAGCTGATGTGTTTCGCGCCGGCGGGCACGTTCACGCCTTTGGCCACGCAATGGCTAGAGCTAAACACCAGGTCGCACTCAGGCAAGCGCCAGGCGACCGCCCAGGGCATCAACGGCAGCGTCCAGCGGTAGTAACGATCGACCTTGGGCAGCTTTTGCAACATGCTCGTGACGATGGGCCGATTTTCGATCGCCTTACTGCACGAGCCACGCTTGTGGATGAGCGTGTACAGCGGTGCGTCAGTCCAGCGTCGGCACAGCGATTCGAGTACCTTCTCGCCGCCGCGCATGCCGGTAAGCCAATCGTGCACCAAAACGACCCGAAGGGATGACATTGCGTCCATGCGATGTTCTCTTGATTTTATTACATCAGAGTTTAACTTATTCTCTTGATTGCGGAAAGGCGAACTCTTGGATTCGTCCGTGGCCCCAGGGGCAGGCTTTCCAGCCTGCCGTAGCTTGCCCATGATCGTCAAAATGCGTCAGGCTGAAAAGCCTAATCCACGGACAACACCCGTGTTCGGTTGGTTGATTGGCCTGTGGGGCAGGCTTTCTAGCCTGCCAAGGGCCAGCTGCGTCAGGCTGGAAAGCCTGACCCACGGACGAAGGCCAAATCGAGACACTCATTGCAGCTCAATTCTTGCTTCCATATGCCAATAGCAAACCATTGCACACGGCGAAGCCGGCAGACGGGGGCGTCTCGCGGTTTACGCCGAGTCATTCCACAGGAGCTTCCTCATGAAACGTTCGCTTCTCGGTACCACAATGTTCACGCTTTTCCTCGGTGCAACTCTCCTCGGCCACGCCGGTGAGAAATCGACACCGGCATCGCCATTCAACGGCAAAGACCTTACCGGCTGGAAGGTGAAGGGCAAAGACGACAAAAACAAATGGCAGGTCGGCACCGCCGGCGTTGATGCCAAAGGTGCGCTCACCTACACCAAGGGCGGCAGCGATCTTGTCAACACCGCCGGCGGCGGCATCGATATCTACTCCACCGCCGAGTTCGGCGACTGCATCGTCGAATGCGAAGTCATGGTCCCCAAAGGCTCCAACTCCGGCATCTATCTCATGGGCCGATACGAACTCCAAATCCTCGACAGCTACGGCCGCGACAAGCTCGGCATGGGCGACATGGGCGCCATCTACAGCATTGCCGTCCCGAAGTTCAACGCTTGTCTCAAAGCTGGAGAATGGCAGAAATATGTAATCGACTTCCAGGCCCCGCGATTCGACGGCAAGAAGAAAACCGCCAATGCGAAGTTTCTGAAAGTCGAACTCAACGGCAAAGTGATCCACGAAAACGCCGAGGTTTTGAAAGGCGCAACCGGCGGAGCGCTGCAGAACAACGAAGTCCCGACCGGCCCGCTGTTGTTCCAGGGCGACCACGGCCCGGTCGCGTTCCGCAATATTCGTATCACTTCGAAGGCGAAGTAGCCCGATGATTTGCCGCTCGCCGCTTAACGCTCTCGTGGTGCCCTGCGAGTGCTAAGTGGCAAGTTGCAATTTAGCGCCCCTCGTACGGGAAGTTTGTTGTCGCCAGGTAGCCGATGTTATTCTGGGCTCGCAGCGTGTTGGCGGCGGCGGTCCAGGTCGTGGGACTGGCGACGATGACCTCCGTTCGCACATCCACATGGCCATCCAGATACGCCACATTCGCAAGCCCGCCGTGACGGAAATGCGTCGTTGGTTGCGGCTCGCCGATGTTCGGCCCGCCGACAAACGATGTCGCCGGCGCCGCCAAGGCAAAGGCTTCCTGCAACGCTGGGGTTGCTCCGGTCGCTCCGCTTACCAGAGCCGAATCGGTGAATGCGATCGTTTCCCCGGTCGATTCAAAATCAGAAAATCGCTTCGTGTACGAAAGCGGCGTCGACCAGTTCGGCGAGACCCAATACATGCCGCCCAGACAGCGATTGTAGCCGTAGCCGCCCGTCAACGAACTGTAGACCGCCTTGAGTTGGCCGGACGGTAATGACGGGCATTTGATCGCCGCAGTCTGATTCTCGTAGTAGGGCGTCAGGTGGCCTTTCGTCGAGTCCACGTTGCTTGCCGGATCGACGATGCCGAACCAGTAGGTCGAGCTGTAGGGCCAGGTTGACGGATTGGGCGTCGTGAAGTTCGGCGGAAACTGCTTGAACGCTCCATGGTAACTGTTCACCGCCAATACGAGTTGCTTGAGATTGTTCGAGCATTGCAATCGGGAGGCGGCCTCGCGCGCCTTTTGCACTGCGGGTACGAGCAACGCGATCAAAATCGCGATGATCGCAATAACGACCAACAGCTCGATGAGAGTGAAACCGGCGCGACGACGAAACGAAAACATGTGTGCCTATCCTTATTCTGCCAGGCTCGGGCAGAAAAAGAGGCAACGGACATACACGCGTGGAGGATGGTAATCGACCCGCCATGAATGGTAGGTTAGATGATAGACGATCTCCGCGCGGTGGCTTGGGTCCGAAGCCCCGAGGGTTGACACGACAGGCAGGTCTTCTGGCTCTCGGCTCATCCGGTTCGCTCGCGCCTTCCCGATCACTTCCGTGAGCAGTGGCATAACGCGACAAACCTGGCCGATTACAGCGGCGGCCCCGCAACGGATTTACACCGTTTTCCCTATTGTCCCCGGCCCCAAGCCGAGGCACCTATCGTTGGATTGTACGTTGTAGCGACCTTGCTTCGCCTGGCAAGTGTCTGAAAAGTCCGTGGTCCGTGGGTCAGGCTTTCCTGCCTGACGCATCTTGACGATCATGGGCCAGCTACGGCAGGCTAGAAAGCCTGCCCCACGGACTACTGACTGCTGACCAACCACTGCACCGCCTCGACGACCCAACCCGAATGCCAGGTGTGTGGCGTCTTTTTGTCGTCGCGGTATTCGTGGGCGATGCTGAGTCGCTTCATCAGGATATTTGCTTCGACATGGTGCGTGCGGAAACTGGCGTAACCGATGAGCGCCAGGCGTGGCTCTTTGCCGAGGTCTCTAGCGCGAGCCGTCAGCTGCTTGGCAATGTCGTATTTCTCGAAGTTCGCTTGTGTGCCGAAGATTTCCGCCATGCCATACTTGTTCGGTTGCGTCATTAGCACCGGTGCATCCCAGGCGACGGCCTTGGCAAACACCTCGGGCTGTCGCAGCAACAGCGAGAACGCGCCCCAGCCCGACTTACTGAAGCCGAGCAGCCAGCGGATCATCGATACGGGATAATGCTTCTCCACGAATGGCAACACGACCTTGTTGAAATAGGTCTCCTGCTGAATCTTCGCATTCGTCGGATGGTCGGCATACCAGGGCAGATGGCTGAACGTCGGCGCGACGAAGATGATGCCGAGTTTGTTGTGCAGATTGTGTTTCTTGATCTCGGCGAAACCATCGCCATAGACCTTGCCCTGCCCTGCTTCGACGGGCAGGACGTAAACGACGGGATAGCGTTTACCCTTTTCCATCACATCCGGTGCGAGAACGCGAATCTCGGTCGGTCCGGCCTGGTGCTCGCTGACGATGCGATGCACTCGCACGCCATCGGCGTTGGGCTTCACCACCTCGCCGCCGATGGCGCGAGCGGAACCTATCAATACGATCAACACTGTCAGTACGCGAATGAATCGTAACATATTCGCTCCGGCAAAAATGTCCGTGGTCCGTAGCGAAACCAATCCTATGACAACCGGCCTCACTTTGCTACGGACTAAGGACCAAGGACCAAGGACTAATCGTGCAATTCCTCGATCTTACGCTGCCGACGCTGCCCGCCAATCTGGCGTTGGATGAGGCACTTCTTCTCGCTGCCGAGGATGGCGGTGTGGAGTGTCTGCGCGTTTGGCATTGGCCAAGCCAAGCGGTCGTGCTCGGCGCCGGCGGAAAAGTTGGCGACGACGTGGACGTTGCCGCATGCAACGCAGACGGCGTGCCAATCGCCAGGCGGTCGTCCGGGGGCGGTACGGTGTTGCTCGGTCCGGGGTGCCTGCTCTACAGCCTCGTGCTTCGCTTCGACCGCGACCCGATGCTGAGCGACCTGCGTGCGTCCTATCGCTATATCCTCGGCAACATCGTTGAATCTCTTGCATCGATTGCCTCGCCGTTGACAATCCACGGCTTCAGCGATCTGACCTGGCAGGGGCGCAAATTCTCCGGCAACGCCCAGCAGCGCAAGCGTACGCACCTGCTCCATCATGGCACGCTATTGCTGCACGGCTTCGACACGCGCGCGGTATCACGCTATCTCAAGCTGCCGCCGCGACGACCGGAATATCGCCATGATCGCCCGCACGACGAATTTCTGACGCACCTGCCGACCGATGCCGCGACGCTGACACAACTCTTGCGTGAGATCTGGCATGTGGATCAAACGATGAGCGCCTGGCCCGAGGCGATGGTGGAACAGCTCGTAGCCGAACGATACGATCAAGCCGAGTGGGTCTTTCGGCGATGATGCGGTTCCTAGTTAGCCCGCCATTGATTGCGGGTTCACCTTCCCATCTTTGCCAGACGTACTATCTTTATCCCGTTCGCGTGCGTGAAACCAGCTTGCCTCTGCACTTGTTCTTTTCTACAAGTATCGTTATAAGAAAACACCTCCTTGTATAGGTGAAAATGCGTGGCTTTATCGGCCATTCGAGGATGACGGCACGCATCGAACATTAATCGGTAGGTATTCGTTACGATTGGGGATCGGATGTCCGCGCTCGCAACGTCACTTCGTATCCAAGAATCTAAACTGCTGACATCGCCTGAACGACCTGATGCCGACCATGACGCGACGGCGACGATTCAACGCGCTCGCGCCTGTTTGCATACGCTGCAAAATCCTGATGGGCATTGGCGCGGCGAATTGCAGGGCGACACGATCCTGGAGTCGGAGTATATCCTGCTGATGACGTTCCTGGATCGCGAGGGCGAAGAACGCGTTCGCAAGGCCAGCAATTACCTGCTGCAACAACGTCGTCCCGACGGCGGCTGGGCGAACCATCCCGGCGGGCCGGTTGATATCAACGTCTCGGTGAAGGCTTATTATGCTCTCAAACTTGCCGGCCATTCCGCCGATGAACCGTACATGTGCCAGGCGTGCGAGGAGATACGGAAGGCTGGCGGCGCAACGAAGTGCAACAGCTATACGAAGTTCTACTTAGCATTCTTGGGCCAATTCCCATACGAGAACTGCGCCGCCGTGCCGCCGGAGATGATGTTCCTCCCGAAGTGGATGTACTTCAACATCTACGCGATGTCGGCGTGGACGCGTACGATCATAGTGCCGTTGAGCCTTTTCTACGCGCATAAGCCAATACGTCGGCTGCCACCGGAACTCGGCATTCCTGAACTTTTCCTTGACGACCAGTTCAAAAAGCTTTGGCCCTGCCCGCCGACCAAACGTCTCTTCACCTGGACGAATTTCTTTCTCGCGGGCGATCAGATTATCAAATGGTTTGAAGTGTGGGGCCCGAAGTTTATTCGCGAGAAGGCGATCGAGTTGGCGAAGAGCTGGATGCTCGATCATTTTCGCGATTCCGACGGCGTCGGCGCGATCTTTCCGCCGATCGTCTATACGATCATCAGCCTGAACTGTCTGGGCTATGCGACCGACTCTCCGGAGATGGTTTACGCCCTCAAGCAACTCGATGATCTGATGATCGAGGAAGCCGACACGCTACGCCTTCAGCCGTGCTTCTCGCCGGTCTGGGATACGGCCCTTTCGCTGAATGCGCTGGCACTTTCGAGTACGGAGGCCGACGATCCCGCTGTTGCTAAGGCGACACATTGGCTGCTGGAGAAAGAGGTCCGGCAACCCGGCGACTGGAGCCTGATGAACCCCGATCTCGAACCGGGCGGGTGGTTCTTTGAATATCGCAACGACTTCTATCCCGACATCGACGACACCGCCATGGTCCTCATGGGCCTGGCCCGCAGCGGCAGCGCGTTCGACAATGCCACGCCGTCGGCAACGGGTTGCAAAGAGATCATCCCGCCTGTTCGGCGCGGCTTGAATTGGCTGATGCGGATGCAAAACCAGGACGGCGGCTGGGCGGCGTTCGACCGCGATATCAACCACGAAATCCTTACCAAGGTTCCGTTTGCCGACCACAACGCCATGCTCGATCCGAGTTGCCCGGATATCACTGCGCGGGTTATCGAAACGTTTGCCCAATTCGGCATCAAAGTCGGTCATCCGCAAGTCGATCGCGGCGTCGAGTTCGTTGCTAAGACGCAAGATCGGCGTGGCTGCTGGATCGGCCGATGGGGCGTCAATTATCTTTACGGAACCTGGCAAGTACTCATCGGCCTCGAGGCCGGCGGTTTAGATATGCAGCAGCCGATGATTCGCCGAGCCGTCGATTGGCTGAAGCACGTCCAACAAGCGTCAGGCGGATGGGGAGAGACGTGTCTGAGCTACGATGATCCGTCGTTAGCGGGCACAGGCGAGGTTACTCCATCGCAGACCGCGTGGGCCTTGGCGGGACTAATCGCGGCGGGTGAGGCAAACTCGGACGCGGTTCGGCGAGGCGTGCAGTATCTCATCGACACGCAGAACGCCGAAGGCAACTGGGACGAGCCGCAGTTTACCGGCACCGGATTCCCGAAGGTTTTCTACCTCCGTTACCACATGTACCGCCTCTACTTCCCGCTTATGGCGCTCGCCCGCTACAAACAGGCCACGGGAGACAAAGCCGATACGCCGGCCGTGAACTACGCCTGGCCGGCGACGCTGCCGATGAGGCGGTAGTTGATCCAACTTCGACGCATGTATTAGTCCGCCGAGGACTCATGCGCGAGAATGCTCCGAACCTGTGCGTCAGGACGATCTCGATTGGAGGATAGTTCTGACGAATTCAATATCGACCTCTAATATTTCCGATATCAATTTGACCTCAAACCCCTTCGTCGCCATGCGGTGGATATTCTCGTGGAGCATCTCTGTTTTTCCTTCCAGTTTTCCTTCCAGCTTTCCTTCCAGTTTCCCTTCTACTTTTCCCTCGTCGACGCCGTCCTGACGGGCCTGCTGGTAGAAATGCGATTTGCGATAGTCATCTAATTCTAGCATGGTTCGTGTCTCCTCTCTGGACATGTCATTGAGCCTCGAGATCACCACGAACTCGATCAGTTCAAGTAATTTCGCTTGCTTCTCCCTGGGCTTGACTTCCTCTTTTACACGCTGCACGAGTGGCTTTACATCGCGTACTTTCTCCGATTGGGACTTCGTCGCCAATTTCAGAATCGTCAATCCGAATCCGCCCTTCGGTCCTTCAGGCAGCGTGTTGAGGCAAATGCGCCTAACTAACGCGTTTGCTTTTCAGCAAGTCTTCGTAAGGCGTTTCAAACGTGGGCAGCAGGTTTTTCGACGCGAAGAAAATCGTCGCACGCCAATCGCGCTTCGAATCCTGCTCAAGCTTTAAGAACACCTTGGCGAAGATATTCGCGTACGCACTCTCCTTTTTGTAGAACAAAACCTCCATGAAATGGAGCCGGCGAATCTTGTCCTTCGGCTCGAAATACCCATCCAACCGACGCTCGATTGCTTTGAGATCAATGGCGTGGAAGTCGAAATTGTCGGCTTCGGAGCGCGGCTGGCCGATCGCCTCGAAGTAGCTTTCGGGATCGACTACGAATATCTCATACGCCAGTTGATCGGTGTTCATCGTCGTCCCGGGTTATTTTACTCCATGGAGAGCGAAATTGTAATGCAAACAAGGAGCGTCAAAGCAACGGCCGAAACACCTCGTCGCTCTGAAGCCCGTCTCAGCACCACTCCACCTCCGGTTCGCCGTCACGCACGTCGCCGATGACGTATGCCGGCGCACCGTGTTCGTGCAGCTGGCGCTGGATGCTGTCGGCGTAAAATCGACTGACGATCATCACGAAGCCGATGCCGTTGTTGAAGACGGTGTCCATCTCCGCTTGTTCGACATCGCCGAGCCTCTGCAACAACGAAAACACGGCAGGCATCGGCCAACTGCCACGCTTGAGGAAGACGCGTTTGCCCGGCGGAAGCACGCGAGGCACGTTGCCGGGCAGCCCTTCGCCGGTGATGTTCGCCAGGCCGCGGACGACATGCTTTTTGATCGGGTAATGCTTGAGCACCGCATGCACGGCTTTGACATAGATGCGCGTCGGCGTGAGCAACTCCTCGCCGACCGTCTTGCCGAGTTCGGGCACGTAATCGTTGATCATCAAACCTGCGTGGTCGAACACAATCTTACGCGCGAGGCTGTATCCGTTGGAATGCAGCCCCGTGCTGGCGAGACCGAGGACTACGTCGCCCGTCTGGATCGCTCGGCCATCGATGATGTTGTCGCGTTCGACGACGCCGACGCAGAAGCCGGCCATGTCGTAGTCGCCGGGTTTGTAGAAATCGGGCAGGATCGCCGTCTCGCCGCCGACGAGAGCGCAGTTGGCGTCGATGCAGCCGTCGGAAATGCCTTTGATGAGTTGCTGAATCAACGGCGGATCATCTTTGGGCAGCGCGAGGTAGTCGAGAAACATCAGCGGTTCGCCGCCTGTACAGATGGCATCGTTGACCGACATGGCGACGAGATCGATGCCGACGGTGTCGTGTTTGTTCATCCAGCCGGCGACTTTGAGCTTGGTGCCCACGCCGTCGGTGCAAGTGACGAGCACGGGATGGCGGTAGTTTTGGGCAAAGAGCCGCAGGTTGTAGTCAAGGCTGAACAGACTCGCGAATCCGCCGCCCGCCTTCTTCCCACCGCCCGGGCGCAATGGAAATGGCGGCGGCATAACGCGCGGCGAATGCGTACGCTTGAGCAGCGGAAGCATGCCGGTCAGGCTTTGCTCGTAGAGCTTCAGATCAACGCCCGCGGATTCATAGGTAAGCTTTGGTTTCGACATGTGGCCATTTTATGACCGGCACGCGATGATGGTGGGCGGATTCGTCACGATTTTTTTTATCTTTCCGAAGGAGAATTTCACGCAGAGGCGTAAAGACGCAAAGAGGAGTTGAATTGCGATTTTCACTTTGCGTCTTTACGCCTTTGCGTGAAATCTTTATTTTGGACGTTGGTCGGGTGGATTTCACGCCGCCAGGCTGCACGATTCTTCGATCGGTTGACTGAGCAGGTCCGCGACTTCGGTGTCAAGCGAGCGCAGGATGATGCACAACGAACTCGCCAGGATTTGCCGAGCATTTAAGCCATACCACGCCAGCGACAGGCGGTTCCACAGCACGCGCACGTGATAGGCGTTGCGTCCGGTACGGCGAACGGTCACGCCAAACCGCTTCGGCGCCGAGCCTTTGACGACGACGCCGTCGGGCAGATGCCAAACATTCTCGACGACGGCAGGCGCATCGTCGTCCCAGCGCAATTCCATTGCGGAGAGCGGCGACTCGGTGCCGCCATCGAAAAAACAACGCACGATTTCTGGTTTCGGCAGATTCATTCGCGTTCCCAGTATTTTGGTATTCATGGTAGGTGAGGTACTCCGAACCTCTGGGATCAGACCGCACCATCCCAAGGGTTCGGAGTACCTCACTCGTGGGCTTGGCGGAGGACTCGCTCAGCGACCTGTCTTGTTGACACGCTGGATGGCGCTCGTGTTATCGGGGCGGAACAGCGCCTCGGCCTGGTCGGGATGGCGTTCGACATAGCACGACAGAGCCGCGAAGAACATCTGAACCTGGCTCAATCCCTGTTCCGCGAGCCGCGGCGCGGATTGACCCATCATCCTCGTCACCGCCGATGCGGCTTTGCTGTCGGTGTGGACCGCGACCTCGGTGAAATGGCGCATCGTCGTATGCCCGTCGGCATTCTTGCCTTCGCTGTAATGCAGCACGACCAGCGCCTTCACGGACACGAGCGGCAACACGGCGTTCGGCTTCACTTTGCCGTCGGCGTACCAGATACGCGCGCCTGGCGATTGATGAATCGTCTCCCAGCTTAAATCGCTGCCGCCGTCGTCGGTGTAACCGAATTTGCCTTGACCACGTGGCAGAATCGACACACACTTGGCGCCAAGGCGTCGCCAGGCGGTGACAGCGCGATCCGGATTATCGAGCAGCCAGTGGTATTGCTCGGGCACACAGGTGAACGTCTCCGCCGGACCACGCGCTTGCACGGTGGCTTTATCGAGCATCGACTTCGCGATGGTTGCCGACTTGGCGTCGAGTTGGTTCCAGGGCACGTCCACGACAACGGTCGCCGGCTCGGTCTTGCGGAAGGGCAGGAGCCCCTGCGCATTTGCCTCGTTGACCGAAACCGCTTGCACAAGCCAAACCGCGCCGATGCACGCAAGGATCAGGCGTCGCATGATCACCTCGTCGCAATGAAAAAAATTAGCATCCCCCTTAAACATCGTGTTATGGAGCAATGTGACATGAACGATTTTTCGGATTATGCCGGATTGACCGGACCGGGTTTTCCGCATTGCAGCTTTCCGTTTGGAGCAGCCCACGCGAGCGCTTAGCCGAAAACGGAAAACAGAAAAATGACGGTTCACGCAGCCAACACGACAAACTGACCTTGCCCGCGTGCCTCTTCATCGCCTATACGCAACTTGGGATGCTTTTTCCCGCAATAGGCAGAGAGGTAGAAGATGAACAAATATTTCGGCAAGAAGAAAAACTGGGTAACGCTCGCCTTCTGCGTGGTCTTCGCCGGTTTTGTGTGGACGCAGAAGGAATGGGCGCTGTCGTGGTACTACGTCCGTCAGCTAAGTTTTGCATATTTGGAGAATCGCGAGACCTGGGCGAAACGGGTCGTCAGGCTCGACGAATATGCGGTCCCGCGCCTTCTGCAACAACTCCATTCGCAAGATGCGTTGGTTTGTGGCAATATGCAGCACACCTTGAATTTGCTCGCCCATCAATGGGGAACCACCGATCCGCGCTCTCAGCGGCTCATCGAACGCATGCACGCACAGTTTGAGATGTTCAGCCTGCCGGGCCAAGAGAAGACATTGTTCTTCCTGACAAAATATCTGCAACAGGACGCGCCGAAACCGTTGCCACCGGCGATCACACAAAATGTCTGCGAAATCCTACTTAATGCCGAGTCGAAGATCGAACTGAGATCTGGCGCACTTTTTCTCGCCGCCGAGCTGGTCGATTGCGTCGCCCCCGGCCAATGGGTCGCCGAACTGCGTGCCGTGGCCGATCGCGGGCTGGCGGAGAAGTTTCCGAACACGCGCATCGCTGCCTTGCATCTCGTCAAACGCGGCCCGATGAAGCACGAGCGGGCGCTGCTCGAAAAAGCCATTCCGCTGCTGACCGATAGGACAGCAACGGTTCGGCGAGCAGCGATTCTGGCCCTTGCCGGAGAAACCGAAATTGTCCGCGAGGAGCATTTCCTGCCGCTGCTTCACGATGACGATATCGAGCTTCAATACCTGAGCGAGATGGCCTTGCGCCGCCGCAACTTAACCGATGACGACATCAAGCTGGCACGGATGATCAGCCACAAGGAGCCCGCGGTTCGTCTGAACATTCTGCATCATTTGCCGCATATGTCCGAGTTGAATCTTGCGGAATGGCTGAGGCAGCTAAGCAACGACACCGAGTCGGCCGTCCGCGCCGCCGCCGTCCGCGCTGCCGGCGATTTCGCCAATGTCGATCTCACGGATCGCCTGCGCGAAATGGCCCAGCACGACCCCAGCGAGACGATTCGCCAGAACGCACAACACTACCTGCAGCAGCGTGCGATCCGCTCTGCGAACCTGCGTATACATCGCTGACGAATCCGTTACCGCAGCGCCCTTCCTGGTTTCGCGCCGGTGTGCTTGCCTTGATCCAACACGATTTGGCCGTTGACGATCACATATTCAATGCCTTCGCTGTACTGAAACGGCTCGATGTAGGTCGCGCGATCGATGACCTTGTCGGCATCGAGGATCGCGATATCAGCGTACTGCCCCGCGCGCACCAGGCCGCGGTCGAAGATGCCGAGCTTGGCGGCGTTTTGCGATGTCATCTTGCGCACCGCGTCCTCCAATTTCAGCAACCCCTTTTGCCGTACGTAGACGCCGAGCACACGCGGAAACGTGCCGAAGCTGCGCGGATGCGGATGCCCTCGGCGAAGCGGGCCTTCGATCGATAGGCCAAAGCCGTCGGACCCGATCGTGCACCACGGCTGCGTCATGGCGAGGTTCATGTCCTTCTCGGTGTGATGGTCATACACCGTGCCAACGGAGCCGCCGGAATCAAACAGGAAATCGAAGAACGCTTCGATCAGGTCGGCGTTCTTCTTGCCCTTGGTGCGCTCGGCAAGGACGCGGTCCATCGTCAGGCCTTTGTAAGCGTGGTTGGCGCTGATGAGCATTCGGCTCCAGTCGCCGCCGATCGCGGTGTAATGGTTGTACCAGCCGGGGATGCCCTTGGTGATGTCGGTCTTCATGGTGCTGCGATCAGCGGGGTCTTTGAGCCGTTCGAGCATCTTGGCCGTGCCGCCTTCGTGCGCCCAGGGCGGGAGGATCGTGGCAAGATTGTTGTTGCCGCGCGTGTAGGGATAGAGGTTCGCGCCGACGTTCACGTCTGATTTGCGGGCGTCGTCGATCAGGCGCACGACCTCATTCATGCGGCCCCAATATTGTTGATCGGCGATTTTGATGTGCAGAATCTCGACGACGATATTGGCGAGCCGACCGATCTCGATGACCTCGCGGATGGCAGCGAAAACCTCCGTGCCTTCGTTGCGGATGTGCGAGACAAAGATGCCGCCGTGCTTGGCGACGACTTTGCACAGTTCGACAAGTTCGTCCTTGGTGGCAAGCGAATCGGGCGGGGCGGCGAGCATGCACGACATACCTTTCGCGCCGTTCTTCATCGCTTCTTCGACCAGTTCTTTGATTCGGCCAAACTGCGCCGGGGTGGGTCGGGCATGCGAATCGCCCATGACACAGCGCCAGACGGTACCGAGGCCGACATAGGAGACGACGTTCGCGGAGACGCCTGATTTATCGACGATGTCGAAGTACCCGCCGAGCGTCGTCCAGCGTGCGGGTTTGCCAGCGATCAACATTTTCGGCGGCGTGAGCTTGTCCTGATACGGGCCGGGCGAAGTGCTCTCGCCGAGGACTTCGGTGGTCACGCCCTGGCGGATTTTCGATTGCAGATTGCCGTCTTCGAGCAACGTGAAGTCGGAATGCGAATGGGCGTCGATAAAGCCCGGCGCGACGATCAGGCCCTTGGCGTCGATCTCGCGTTTGCCTTTGCCCGTGACCTTGCCGACGGCGACGATCTTGTCGCGGAGAATGGCGACATCGCCGTGGAACCAGGGATTGCCCGTGCCATCCACGACCTTGCCGCCGCGAAGGACGAGATCGAATTCCGCGGGCGGCTGCGCGGGCGTGGTGGCACAGACGGTGACGAAGAGGATGGTGGGAAGGAGCCAAAGCAAGGTGCGTAAGTGTCGCATAATGTTCGCCAGGTGTTCGTAGGTGATGTTCAGCATTACAAGCCCCAGGATGAGCGCAGCGATTCCCGGCGGTTTCAGGCTTGGGCGGCTTTCTTATACAATGACCCGCTACGTTGCTAGAATCGCCCGTTTGCAGGTTAGGATGAAGCCGCGTACCGTTTTTCGAGATCTCGTAATAAGCTTTCGCGTATCGTCGTCGATCGCGCCGTTCGCATCACCTTTCGGCGCCGGATCGCTGCCGTCTGAC
>SIAQ01000064.1 GCA_009697105.1 Gemmataceae bacterium
GAAGTCGGGGCACGCGGTTTCTTGGCAGCAGAATTTCGAGAGGTCGTCCATGGCATGCCATCCGTGGCAGGAACTGGTGAAAGCTACCGTGACAACCTATCTTCTACAAAACGGCCTCCTATTCGTGCAATAGCAGTAGGACACCAGGGAGACACCGAGGCACCGAAAAAAGCATCAAAAAAGCGAAACGGCTCCCTTTTCTCTCTGTGCTACATTCGCTTGAATTCTGCGTGGCCTGCGAAGAATTTAGCCACGGATGAAACACGGATGAAACACGGATAGGAGGCCGAGTAGGAACGAAAAACGAGGAAATTTCACCATGCTTCCCTATCCGTGTTTCATCCGTGTTTCATCTGTGGCTAATTTTGAGAACTACTGCCATTGTTTACTTCCGTGTTTTTCCGTGGCTGAATTTTCTTCATCCAATGCTGTTGCGGCTTGCCGCGCTGTGTCTCTGTGGTTAATGTTGGAGTGGAGATGGGCGAGAAGTGTCGAAATGGAATAAGGAAAACCGAAACAAGAGCTCTCGATTCCGCCGCACGCGGCAAGACGAAAACGGCTCAATCCGCGTCCAGGAGCTTGCAGCTCGTGCGCCAATCCTCTGGTAGAAAACGTCGAACGTACTTCATCAGGTCGAGGTTGATCAGTTCTTCTTCAATCTGCAGAGGCGTTGGGTCATTCAGCGTACGGGCGATTTCCGTGACCAGAAGCCCGGCGAAAGTTCGGCGTGCACGGCTCACCTGCTTACGAAGAGTCGGCGATTGAATCGGTCGGCCGCACAACGCACTCACACGGACCGCCAGCGCATCGAAATCTTCATCGGGATGATCCGCCAGGATGCGCAATACGGTGTGCGCAAGGTTGCCGGGCGTCTCGCGCTGGTGATGTTCCAGAGCTTCCCAAACGCTGTTGAGGAGGATTCGACGCCAGCGCGAAATCCACTCTTCATCGCCAGGAAATACAAACGAATCGAAGGTTGGAATCTCGTCGAGGTTTGTGTTGTCATGAACAATGTTCGGCTTGCGGCGCAGGAAGGCCAACGCGGCATTACGCACGGCGACGATCAAGTAATCGCGGAATCGGCCATGCAGGCGCTCCTCCTCCACGTGGCCGCGTTCGAGCACGCGCACGAGAAAAGTCTGACACACGTCCTCGACATCGTGAGGATTCTTGAGAAAGACACCGAGATATCCTTGGATCGCCGGTGCATAGCGCATGACGAATTTGACGGGATCGCGGATCACGGCCCAATGAGTGGAGATCTGATCGATTCCCGGAGGAGGCCTGTCATTCGGTTGAAGATCGCTCATGATTGGGTGCCCGCACAAGATGCGGATCGCGCTCGCCAAAGGCGAGCGGCTAAACCTTGAATCGTGTCACATCCCAGAGTCGCACGGTCTGGTCGTTACTTCCTGTGGCAAGGATACAACCTTCTGCCGAGAACGCAAGCGATGCATTGCAAACGATCAGAGCCACGCACGAAGTAAGTGGTTTGAATTCACGACGACCACTTACTTCGTGCGTGGCTCTGACAATCATCGCGAAAGCGGGCAGCGCCAAATGTTGGATGTCGCTCATCTGTTTTGGCATGAGCGACATCCACACCCAAGTCGGACGGGTCCATACAATCACCTCATGCAACGCGGTTTCTTTCTATCGCTGGACGGCATGGATGGCGCAGGCAAATCGACGCAGTGCGTGCAACTTGCCGATTGGCTGCGAGCTCAAGGCCGTGACGTCGTGCTTTGCCGTGATCCCGGCGGCACGGAGGTAGGACAGAATCTGCGCGAGATCGTCCTGCATCATCGCGGCGAGATCGCGCTCGAATGCGAGGCGCTGCTGTTCATGGCGAGCCGGGCCCAGCTCGTGTGCGAGGTCATCCGCCCGGCTCTGGAGCGCGGCCAGATCGTGCTGGCTGATCGGTTCCTGCTCGCCAATGTCGTGTATCAAGGTCACGCCGGCGGACTGAATCCGAGCGACTTGTGGCAGGTCGGCAACTTTTGCACGGGCGGCCTGGAGCCGGACCTGACGCTGATTTTCGACCTGCCGCTCGACATCGCCGCGACCCGCCGCAAGCCAGCAGCTGACCGCATGGAAAGCCGCGGCGATGCCTACTTCGCCAAGGTCCGTGCGGGTTTCTTGGCAGAGGCGGCCCGGCGACCCGACCGTTGCCGAGTCATCGACGCCAGCGGCGATGCGGAGAGCGTGCAGAAGAAATTGTGTGAGGCGGTCCTGCATTTAGTTTGAAGTAAGCCCAGAGGTGAGATACTCCGAACCTCTGAGATCCGCCGCATCATCCCAAGGGATCGGAGATTCTCACCCTTGGGCTTGCGTTTTCATTGAGGTGAATTGGCTGCCAATGTCCTGGTCCAAAATCCTCGGCCATGAACGCCAGATTGACTCCTTTCGCGATATCGTCGCGCGGGGTCGGCTTGCGCATGCGTATTTGTTCATTGGGCCGCCGGGCGTGGGCAAACGGCGGTTCGCTTGTGAGTTGGCCAAGGCGCTGCTCTGTGAGACCGGCACGCCTGGCGATCGGCCGCTTGCCGCTTGCGACAAGTGCGATGGCTGCAAGCTCGTCGACGCCGCCACCCATCCCGATCTCTTTTTCGCGGCGATGCCGGAAGAAAAGAACGAGTTCCCGATCGAAGTCATGCGTGACTTATGCCGAAACTTCGGCTTCAAAAGCGCACGCGGGCATGGCAAGGTCGGCATCATCAACGACGCCGACGACTTCAACGAGGAATCCGCCAACTGCTTCCTCAAAACACTCGAAGAACCGCCGCCCGGGTCACTTCTGATCCTCATCGGCACGAGCCTCGATCTGCAGATGGAGACGATCAAGTCGCGCTGCCAAATCGTACGCTTCGCACCGCTCGCCGATGAACATGTTCGCACGCTGCTGCAACAGCAAGACGTATCCGACCCGGTAATGCTCGACCGCCTCACTCGCTTGGCAGCTGGCAGTCCCGGTACGGCTCTCGACCTTGCCGACGAATCGCTGTGGAAGTTCCGCCGCGATATGATCCAGATGATGACGCAGCCGCGTTTCGATAGCGTGGCATTGGGCAAATCGCTGGTGGCGTTTGTTGAAGACGCTGGCAAAGAGTCGGTGACACAGCGCCGCCGGGCCAACCAGACGTTGACACTGTTGATCGCGTCGCTGTCGGATGCGCTGCGGTTGCAATCGGGAGGTTCCGCGCGGTCGGCGGAAGCGGCCGAAATGCCCCTATTGGCATCACTGGCACAACGCGTTCAGCCGGACAAAATCTTGGCAATGCTCGAACGCTGTTTGGAGACCGAGTGGCATCTAGGCCGATATGTTCAAATAAGCCTGGTTCTCGAAGGCCTCGCGGACGCCTTCGTGCCGTTGCTCGATCCGAAAACAGCAGTGCCGTTGCGTTATGAGGGCTTTTCCGTTTAAGCCGAAGATTTCACTACAGAGAACACGGTGCAGTCGATCGCCAACAAAACCATAATCACGAAAGTACGAAACAACTATTTGTGTTACTCCTTCGTGCTTTCGTACTTTCGTGCATTCGTGATTCGCATTTTTGAATTTGCTCACTCATGAACAAACCTGTGGTCGGCTTGTTGTTGTCGGTTCTCGCCGGGTGCAGCACGCATCTGTGTGCGGATCTTTCCGATGCGATCCGTCCGGGTAAGCTCGGCCCGACGACGGTTCAGCCGTACGGCGGCGTGACAATGCAAGGCCAACTGAGCCCGCCGCCGATGGTGGGATTGGGCACGCCGATGGGGCCCGGCGCTGTGCCGCTGCCTCTGCCCGGCAGCCGGCAACAACCGGGTGTGTTTCAACTTTCGCCTCCCGTCGGCCCCGGCTCGGCTCCCTTTCCGCCACCGCTGCCGCCACCGGCACCAACACCATGATCGTGACAATCCCATCGAGTTAGAGCGTCAGCGACGGTTGTCCCGCCGGGTCGCTCAGTGGCCTCCATCCACACCGCACCATGGCACGCGGATTCAACGCGGCACGAGATCGGTGCCGCTCTCATAAACAATTAATTTGATGTCTGAACCTATCACGCCTATAACGAACGTGTAAGCGCGATCGCATTGGGCGAACGCGAATAATACATTTGTTTGGAGTATGTGCAATGTTTCGCAAGCTCGTTTGCGCGATGTTCGTGATGACTGTCAGCCTCGGCCTTCTCGCCGCTGAAGAGATTCGTGGCGTAGTTACGAAGGTTGACGGCGACAAGGTAACCGTACAGAAATTCAAGAAGGGGGAGAAAGGCAAGCAGGGCGAGAAGGATGGCGATCCCATCGTCATCACCGTTGCCAAGGATGCGAAAATTGCCAAAGCCAAGTTCGCCGACAAGAAGCTCGAAGCCGGCGAGGCGCTCGCCGACGGCTTGAAGAATGAAATCTTCACCAAGATTGGCGAAAAGGGCGTAGGCGTCCGCATCACCACCGACGACACCAGCAAGGCTGCGACTCAAATTCTCGTCGTAGGCAAGAAAAAGAAAGACGCTAAGTAAATAAATTGCTTGCGTCGATTCGCACGAAAAAAGCCGATCCGGAAAGGATCGGCTTTTTTTGTATGCTTGCGTGCATTGGTTAGGCTATTGTGCCGAAGGAGCGGCGACGGGTTCCGCAGCGGGCGCCTCAGGTGCCGGTTGGGGCGCCACGACAGGTGCCGGTGCCGGAACATATGGCGTACGCGAGCGTGAACGAACTTCACCCGCCTTCAGCAGTTCCAGGAATGCCGTAGCGCCGGCATCACCCAGGCGTACCTGATGGCGCTTCATGATCCGTGTATAACCGCCTGGCCGATCGGCGAAACGCGGCGCGAGATCGCTAAATAGCTTTTGGACGACCGTTCGAGTGTCCGCCGGGCCGTCGTCATCCTCGTGCGGCTTTACGAGGGTGTTGCTTGCCGGGCCAAGCCGGGAAATTACCAATCGTCGGGCGTGTAGCGTGTTCTCACGTGCCAGCGTGATCAGTTTTTCGATGAACGGACGCACAGCCTTCGCTTTGGGAAGCGTGGTGATAATGCGCTCGTGCTGTATCAGCGCCGCCGTCAAGTTGCGGAAAAGCGCTATACGATGAGTTTGATTTCGGCCTAATTTTCGGCCAGCTTTACGGTGTCTCATGGGGAATCGTCCGTATCAATAGGGCGAGGAATCAATTTCGACTACAATTATCGGCGGGCGGGCATGCGCATGCCCAAGGCCAGGCCCCGCTCAGTTAGTTTCTGCTTCACTTCCCGCAATGTCGTTTCGCCGAAGTTGCGGACTTCGAGTAGTTCTTCATCCGAGCGAATAACCAGATCGCGCACCGTCGTGATGCCTTCCGATTCAAGGCAGTTCGTTGCACGGACAGAAAGTTCCAACTCTGCCAAGCTCATGTTAAGTTTGCGTTCCAGTTCGTGATCGACCGACTCCGCCGAATTCACTGTGTCGGCGCGATCGTCGAGCGCCATTTCCGGGCCTGGCTCAATATATTGGATGAACGGATTCAGGTGCTTGCGCAGAATCTTAGAGCCTTCGACCAGCGACATATGCGGCGTGATGGTGCCGTTTGTCCAGATTTCCATGATGAGCTTGTCGAAGTTCGTCTTTTGTCCAACGCGTGTTTCTTCAATTTCGTACTTCACACGAACGACCGGCGAGAAACTCGAATCGACCGGGATCACGCCGATTTCGCGTTCCTTGCCCGCGTTTTCCTCCGCGGTGCGATAGCCACGACCATTCTCTACGGTCAACTCAACGATGAAGGGAACATCGTCGGTCATCGTCGCGATGACGTGTTCCGGGTTGATGATTTGAACTGTCTCATCGGCGATGATGTCGGACCCGCGCACGATGCCACCTTGACGTCGCTCGATACGAATCGTCTTGGTCTGATCGGTCAGGTTCTTGACGACCAAACTCTTAATGTTCAGGACGATGTCGGTCACGTCATCCGCGATACCGGGTATCGTGGTGATTTCGTGCTGCACGCCTTGGATCTTGATACGGGTAATCGCGCTGCCTTCGAGGCTGGACAGCAGCACGCGACGCAGGCTATTGCCAATCGTTACGCCGAAGCCTCGCTCAAACGGCTCAGCATAGAATTTTCCGTACGTATCGGTGAGTGTCTCACGTTCGGACGTCAATCGGTTCGGCAACTCCAAGCCGCGCCATTTAATACGCATAAGGGAGCCTCCAGTGGCATAGTGCCGAAGGACCAATGAAGCGAATCATTCCATCCCTCGGGAACGCTTCAGTGCCCCCAGGGCTTCGTTGGGTTGGATGGTTATCGCGAGCAGAATTCGATGATGAGTTGCTCGTTGAGTACTTTTTCTTTATTCAGGCGTGGATCGACATCGCCACGACCGGGCAGGCGTGTCATTCGGCCTTGAGGCGGTTCCGAACCGGTGATCTCAAGGAAATCGGGGATCGGCTCGATATGGGTCTGCTGGTTTAGCTTAACCTGTGCAGCGCTGCGTGGCCGACTGTTGACAGTGACGACATCACCCGCTTTGACGTTAAGGCTGGGGATGTCGCAGTTCTTGCCATTGAGCTGGATATGCCCGTGGGCGACCAACTGGCGTGCGCCAGCGCGGGACGGGGCGAAGCCGAGTCGATGCACAACGTTGTCGAGTCGGCGCTCGAGCAGGCTTAGCAGCGCTTCACCAGTGTTATCCTTAGAACGAGCTGCCTGCTGGAAATAGCGGCTGAATTGGCGGTCAAGAAGGCCGTAAAACCTCTTGAGCTTCTGCTTTTCACGAAGCCGCTCGCCGTACTCCGTCAGCTTGCCGCGGCGAACGTGCATGCCGGGCGGCTGGTTGCGACGTTCGATTGCGCACTTGGGACTTTCGCAGCGACTGCCTTTGAGATAAAGCTTAACGCCTTCGCGGCGGCACAATCGACAAACAGAATCAATGTGACGAGCCATCGTTCTTTACGAACCCTTCTGGTGCCAGGACAAAACCACGTGTTTCTTCACGACAGGCAGCCCCGAACGCTCCACCGCGTCCAGCGAGGACAGCAAGCCGTCTTGCCCTAAACAAGAATCCCACATCACTATCGACGAAGAGCCAACCATCCGGCGCGCTCGACTAGACGCGGCGTTTCTTTGGCGCGCGGCAACCGTTGTGCGGAAGCGGCGTTACGTCTTCGATTACTTTGATCGTCAAGCCAGCTGCCTGCAATGCGGTAATGGCCGACTCGCGACCCGAACCCGGACCCTTGACGCGAACGTCCACTTCCTTAAGGCCGAATTTTGTCGCGCGTTCTGCGGCCACTTCGGCAGCACGCTGAGCCGCGAACGGCGTACTCTTGCGGCTGCCCTTGAAGCCTACGGTTCCAGCCGAGGCCGCGCACAACGCATCACCGTTGGTGTCGGTGATGGTGACGATCGTGTTATTGAACGTCGATTTAATGTGTGCGATTCCGCGGCTCACATTACGTCGGGATTTCTTTTTTTTGCTCTTCGCCACGTCCAATAACCCCCAAGGAAAACGACATCGCCCAACCTCGCATGAGGCCGGGCTTGCCAGTTTCACCCTTCGTGGTGGTACCTGTTATACGATAGTAAACGCAGGCGAATTGGCAAGGCGATTTTCAGTGACGGTAGGTGCAAACCGCCACTTTCGCTTTCGCCTCTGCGAGGCCGCATTACTACTTCTGATCCTTCACGCCCTTCTTGCCGGCAACCGTCTTGCGAGGCCCCTTACGGGTACGGGCGTTCGTGCGAGTTCGCTGGCCGCGAGCGGGCAGACTTCGACGATGCCGAAATCCGCGATAGCAGCCAATTTCGCGCAGCCGCGCGATGTTTTGCTGCTCTTGCCGGCGCAGCTGGCCTTCCACGACATATTCGCGGTCGAGAATCGTCGCGATGCGAGCGACTTCTTCCTCGTTAAGCTCCCTGGCCTTGCGCTGCGGATTCACGCGTGCTTTTTCGCAAACCTCCAGCGAAGTCGTCGGGCCAATGCCTTTAATATAACGCAATGAAATATGCGTTGGCTTATCGTTTGGAAGGTCAACACCCAAAATACGCGGCATGGCGAGTCTCCTTAACCCTGGCGCTGCTTATGGCGCGGATTGGTGCAGATCACGAACACCCGCCCCTGTCGCTTCACAAGCTTACAATTTTCGCAAATGCGCTTTACGCTCGATCGAACTTTCATGACAAACCTCAACGGCTTGGAATAACCCTGAACCTAGTCAGGAACCCTTCATTCTAATGCAGCGAACGCAACCGGCAAGGGCGATACGCAAAAAAAACCAAGGATTGCGCCATTTCTTTCGCGGCATGCCCGTGCCGTGAGGCGATCACTTCGCCTTTCGCATGGAGTGGGAACGAAAAATCCCGCTGGCACACGGCTGAGGGAACTGATGACGTTAGGTGCAGATGGCTGGGAAGGCTAATTCGCCGATGCCACTGGGTCGAGTTTCGATTCGCGTTAGGTCGGTTTGCCGTTCCCTGAGGTCGCGAACATCGGCGTGCTGTGGTCGAGGTCGCGAATCTTTTCTTCCATCTCTTTGCCAGGCCTGAACGTGACGACGCTCTTCGGGGGCACATCGACTCGATCACCGGTTCGGGGGTTACGCGCTTTGCGTGGCTTGCGTCGTTTAACTTCAAAGACACCAAAGTTACGCAACTCAATTCGGCCTTCGGACAATAATGTCTCAACAATGGCGTCGAAGGTTTTCTGCACGATGTCCTTTGTCTTGAGTTGCGTCAGGCCCGTTTCGTCCGATATTTGCTTTACGATTTCTTTTTTGGTCACGTTCAGACTCCCTTAGGGACAAATAATGGCGATGATGCACTCACCCTGATCGGCATAATTATGCCGACGCACGAATTCGGTGAGCAGATTGAAACAATGGTTGTATATTTTAAGTGTAATGAAGGCATAGAGTAATGTCAAGCAAAAAGCCCGACTATAATTTGGAATTAGCTAAGAGTTGTCGGGGGCCTGTTAGAACCGCACTCGCAATCAGCGGAAAAAGCATGCCGTGATTGCATGGTCTGACCACTTATCCGCTTCGCGGCTGTGGCGCGATTTGGTAACAAGAAACCTTCGCAAGCCGGCCTATAAGCCGGGTTTTGTCCGAGGGGATACCTCGTAACGGTCATTTATCTAGGCGCCGGGTTGCCCCGGAGCTCGAGCAGCCTACCCGGAAGTCGTAACGGATCGGACCAATCCTGCTTCCATATTTGGCCTTGCTCCCGATGGGGTTTGCCGAGCCAGCCGGTCACCCGGCTGCTGGTGGGCTCTTACCCCGCCATTTCACCCTTACCCTGCGAAGTCCGTAGTCCGTGGTCCGTGGTCCGTAGCAATCAATCGCCGCGACTACCATGGGCGACAAGTTAAACTCGGACTTGGTCGAGAACAGCTGCGTTCCATGTTTTTGCTACGGACTACGAACCACGGACTACGGACCTCGCAAGGCGGTATCTTTCTGTTGCACTTTCCCTATTCTTGCGTTCATCCGAGGATGGCGCTTGAACGGTGGACGTTATCCACCATCGTGGTCCGATGGAGCCCGGACTTTCCTCTCTCCTAACGCCCAGGCCGAGGCGATAAACCTCGGCTCGACGCTTCGGACAGCGACCGTCCAGCCGACTTGCGAAGGTGTTCTCATCATAGCAAACACCTCGGAAAGCTCAAAGGCTCGCACTATTTTTCGCTTGCGGCTGAGCGCTCGCAGCATCACGCCCAAATAATTTCGCCAATGGAAATATGCGTTACGTCAAACGTCTTTTCGCAAAATTGCTTGACCAGACCCGCGCGCCCTTTTTATACTGTTTATTAGATAAACGCTTTCGCGTGACCTTTCGCATCTCGCGCTTGGTGCATCATCGAGTCGCAGGATTTCCAACCCTATGAAACGACAACTTGTCTTCGCGTCGATTTTTCTCCTGGCATGCAACGCGAACAAAGTCCTCGCGCAGGAATCGCCGGAATTGGAGCTGGAGCTCGTGCGCAAGCTGCGTGCCAAGGGCTGGCATGACCTTGCCAAGACAAAGATCGACGAACTCCTCAAGCAGAACATTCCGCTCTACACGGCAGCTTTGCCGTTGGAACTCGCCAAGATCAATATCAGTATCGCCCGGCAAAAAGATCCGGAGCAACGCTTTGCGCTCTTTACATTGGCACGCACGCAGCTTCAGGATTTTGTCACCAAGAATAAAAGCAAACCCGAGGCGGCGCAAGCGGCGGTCGAACTCGCCCGGCTGTCAACTTATCACGCCCAGGCGATCCTTTCCAAGGCGATGCGCGAGGACGACGCCCGGGCCCGCCACGAACGTGCCCGCCCTGCCGAGACGATGTTCCAGCAGGCTGGGACTGATCTCGAGGCTGCCCTGAAACTCCTCGACGCCGCCGTTGCCACGACCGCTGACGTTAAGCTCAAAGCCGAATTGATACGTGATCAAAAGCAAACGCGTTTCGACATAGCAATCAATATTTTCGAGCAGGCCAAAACCTATCTTGATAAGAGCAAGGACTCCGTCAACGCGCAGCGATCCGCCGCCATCGCCAGGGCCAAGGACGCGTTCGCCGAGCTTACCAAGGACGAATCGGACGATGTCGGTTGGCTGGCGAACGCCTGGCTAATGAAATGCTACATGGAAATCGATTCTCCCGATGACGTCAACAAGTTCCACAACTACATCCTCAAACGCAAGGATGATAAGGCAAACCTACCCGCGATTCTGCCCGCCGTCCGGCTCGTGCGTTATTTCGGCATGCAAGACATGACCGTCGGCCGCGAGGACACCGAAGCGATCGGGCGCAATCCGACCAAGAAATTCAAGACGGTCGCCCTTCGGCTCAAAGCCGTTCAGGACGAAGGCGAAGCGTGGATCAAGGCGTATCCCGGGCACCTCAATTCGTACGAAGGGCAGGGCGTACTCTTTGAACTCGCCTATGCATACGTGAGCCACGCATCCACCGAGAAAGATCCAAAAACCACCGGGCCTCTCTTCGACAAGGCCGTCAAATATTTCGATCAACTCGCCGATATGGACAGCGATCTCGCCGAGCGCGCCAGGCAAATTGCGATGTCGATCAAATTCAAACGGCTCGACACGACCATCGAATTGAGGTCGTTCGACGAATACATGATGAAAGCGATGCTCGACCGCAAGGCGGTTATCGACACGGCACAGAAGATCGACAACGCGAGCCAGGCCGACGTCGCCAAACTCAAGGACGAACGGAAGAAGCACCTCAAGGATGTCATCACCTCGATCAACAAGGCATTGGCCCTGGCGACATCGAAAACCCCGGTGCAGAAGGTCGATGACGCACGGTTCTACCTGTGCGGCGCATACATTGCCTACGGCGATCCCTGCCGGGCGGCGATTGTCGCGGAATCGTTGGGCCGGGTGCGCCCGCCGACGCGGCGATCCCCCGAAGGCGCCGCCACCGCCTTGGCGACGTATGCCGCGCTGCAAAATCAACAACCCGACGACCTCGTGATACGCAGACGCCTGCAAGACATGGCCCACTTCGTGCTCTCGGCGGAAAACAAGGCCTGGGCCACCGAATCGGTCGCCTCGGTCGCAAACTACCACCTCGCGATGGCCGCCAAGCGCGACAACAAAATCGAAGACGCGATCGGGTATCTCGAAAAACTCGCCCCGGATTTCACCGACTACATCTACACCCAAGGCCAAGTCGTATTCCTGGCCCAGAGCGCCCGTGAACGTGTCGGCGAGGACAAAAAGAAACAGCATATCTACATCGATGTCGCCAAAAAAGCGGTTGGCCGAATGCCGAAACTCAATCCGAAAAACGAATCGTCGCACGTCATTGCGATGTACTTTTTCGCCAAGCTGGAGATGCCTAAGTTCCTCTACGCCGAGGCGATGGAAATGATGAACGCCAGCCAAGACCTGAAGGCCATCCAGAAGTGCACCGAGATGGCGAAAGCTGCCCGCGACTTGCAATCGGAATTTGAATCGGTGCTACCGTTTCCCAAGGAACGTGCCAAGGAAGAGCCTGTGCCCAACGGCCGCGTTACCGATGACACGCATGAGCAGATTCAGTTTTCCATCCAGGTTATGTTGCGGTATTCCGACCTCGGCATCGCCAACATCAACATGAACGGCATCTCCCTCGATCGGTTCGACAAAGTCATTGCGTCCACGAAGAACGTTGTCGATCAGATCCTTGCTGAGGCCAAGGCCAAGAAGGCCGATGAGCCGTTGAAGAAGAAGGATTACCGCGTCATCGCCGACATCCTTGGCCTGGCCCTACGCGCGAACGTGCAAAAGGGCGACGTCAACCAGGGCAAGGCGATTCTCGAAGTGCTCAAACGGCTCACCGATCCCGAAGGCAATAGCCAGGGCAGCAAGATCGTCACGACCTTGCTCAATGACATTGCCGCTCAGATTCGCACCATGAAACAAAACAAACAGGACACGCAACTTCAGCAAACCAAGAAGCACTACTCCGGCTTCCTCGACGAAATCGCCAAGGAATACGACGCCCGCGGCTACGACAACGCCTCGGCCAACATGCTCGGGCATGCCTTCCTCAGCTTGGAATTTCCCTGCAAGGCGGCCGGCCTGTTCGCGAAAATCAAACCGCCGGCGGACCTCGACAAAGGCATCAAGAAAAAGCCGAAGGAAACCGAGGAGGAGACGAAAAAACGCCAGGAATGGGAAGAGGAAATCACCCGCTATTGGGGTTTGCAGATCGAATACATCCGGGCATTGCGGGCGTGCAAAGACAAGGAATCGAACAAAACCGCCGAGGCGGCTATCGTTAAGGTATTGACGCATCCCAACGGCAAGTTCCAACTCCAGGCGTCAATGGAACGCAACTTCATGTTTGAAGAGCAACAGAAATACCGCGAAGCCTATGGCGAGTGGGGCAAGATATTGAAAAACCCGTCGCTCACGAATCGCCTCAACGATCCCGAAGTGCAGAAGATATTCTTTCGCGCCTATTTCCATTCGGCCAAAACGCTCTATAAGATCGCTCTCTACGACGCGGCAATCAAAGCCCCCGATAAGCTCATTGAGGCTGCCGCGCTGCAGTTTATTAAACTTGAAACAGGCTCCAAGGACGGCTGGAAGATCGTTGAACCGATGTTCCAGGATTTGTTAAAAGAATCCGATTCGGGCAAGCTGAAAAAAGCGTATGAACTGCTCAAACAGAAAAAGGCCAGTTCGCTGATGCCGCGCACCGACATCCGTATCGCCGGCGGCGCGAGGATCGCACCCGCAGCGTTGCCGAGGTCGCGGGTAGTGCGTGAATATTATTGCGCCCGACAATATCCCCTTGTTTACGTTTAGCGCTGGCGGGATGCCGCGCCACCGCATGATCCGGCGATCGCTAAACGTAAACAGAACTAGTCCGAATCCACACGACATGACGTTGCCCATATCGAAAGGTTTGTCCATGCTCCATCGTATCTTGTTCGCGTTTTTTGCCGTCACGTTGGTTGCACTGCCCGCCCGGGCCGATTCGGTTTTCGTCAAAGGGCGCGAGAAACCGATTCTCGGCACCGTCAAGACCGAAGACGGCAAAGGCGTCACGATTACGCCGTCGGGCAAAAAGAAAACCGACGAGATGATCGCCGCCGAGGATATCCTTGACATCCATTACGACGACCTAGCGCCGCCGGAGGTGCGTTTGGCCGGCGGGTCCTATCGAATTGCCAAGGACCAGGATAAGCTCGCCATGGAATCGAACGATCCGGTGAAACGCCGAACGGCGACGACGAATGCGATTTTCAATTACAACAACACGCTGAAAAAGATGAACGCTCACAAATACGCGACGCGCATGATCGAGTACCGAATCGCCTACCTTCAACTGCATCAGGCCGCTGCCGACGGCACGTCCAGCGACAAGGCCTTGGACAGCTTGCAAAGCTACAAGAAACGATTCCCGACCAGCTGGCAGATGAATCATGTCATGCCGAAAATCGCCGAGCTTCAGATATCGGCCAAGGATTTCAAGGGTGCGGAAGAGACATTCCGCGAGATCGCCGATCTGGAATCGCTGCCGATCGAGGTGCGTCGCGAAGCTGAGCTGCAAGTCATCCAGGTGAACCTGAAAGCGGGCAAGGCGGACGTCGCCTCCAAGAAGCTCGATGCTTTGGAAGAGAAGGCGAAGAACAACCCGGCCTTTCTCTCGCGCGTCAAGATGACCCGCGCGGAAATCCTCGTCGGGCAGAAGAAGATGGATCAAGCCGTCCCGCTGCTGCGCAAAGTCGTCCAGGAAAATACCGATCGCACGATCAAGGCGATGGCCCACAACACGCTGGGCGAATGTCTGTTCAACGCGGGCCAATACAACGAAGCCCTGTGGGAGTTTCTGTGGGTGGATGCGGTGTTCAACGACGACAAGAATCAACGGGCCAAGGCTCTGTACTTCCTGTGGAAGACGTTCGAACAGACCAATAACGCTGAGCGTGCCCAAGAGTGCCGCGAGTTGCTGGTGAGCGGTGCCCAATACATCGGCACGCAGCATCATTCGCTTGCGATCGCCGCGGCGGGGAAGAAGTAGCGTATCATGTGTATTTCGCTTGCGGCTTAGCGTTCGGAATGTGCCGCGCGAGCGCTAAGCCGCAAGCGGAAAACAAATCACTTCCCAACGCAGAAGCGGCTAAAAATACGCCCTAGCAGGTCATCTGTGTAAACCGCGCCGATCATTGCGCCCAACTCGTCAAGCGCGAGTCGCAACTCCATCGCCAAGAACTCCGGCATATCCTTCTCGATTACGTGAGCATGGGCGGCGCGCAGAAAGGCCACGCACGCATCGACGTGATGCCGACATCGGCTCAGACTCGGTGCTAGCCCGGTGTGGCGTTTTTGGCGTGCTCGCTCAGCAATCCGATCGCGTAGCTCGGCCAGGCCTGCGCCGGTTTGGACGCTGGTTGCAAATCCATGGCGAGTCAGGAGTCGGGCATCAGCAGCAACCGCGTCCCCTGATTCCTGACCCCTGCCATTGCCGGGCGCAGACACGATGTCCGCCTTCGTCCAGACACGGATCGCCGTTGCGGGGATCGCCAAGGAAGCGGGATCGTCGCACGCCTGACACCACAGAATCAGGTCGGCATCGATCGCTTGTTCCTTGCCCAACAATTGCGACGCGGACTCCATTTCGCTCGTTGTATCTCGCAAACCTGCCGTATCGATGAGGCGGATGCGCATGTCGCCGATGGCCACGATCGCTTCGAGATAGTCGCGAGTCGTGCCGGGTTCGGGGCTGACGAGTGCGGCTTGTTTGCCGACGAGGGCGTTGAACAGGCTGCTCTTGCCGGCGTTCGGTTTGCCTGCCAAGACGACGCGCAACGGGCCTTGGCTGAGGGCGCGAGCATTGAGCTGTTTTCCCAGCGTCAACAGATGCGCCAATGCGTGGCCAATGCGCTTGAGCAGTTCCGTTTCGGAGATGAAATGAATGTCTTCCTCGGTGAAATCCAGGCCGGCTTCGACATCGGCAAGCAGGTTGAGGAGGTCATCACGCACGAGATGCAGGGGTTGGGCGACGCCGCCGGCAAGTTGCTTGAGTGCATGCTGAAGTTCATCGCGCGAGCCGGCATCGATGACGCCGAGCACCGCCTCGGCGCGTGTGAGGTCGAGTTTGCCGGCCAAGAATGCACGCAGCGTGAACTCGCCCGGTTCCGCCGACCTCGCCCCGGCATTCAGGCATTGTGCGATCAGCGCTTCGACGATCGGCGGCGCCGACAGCAGATGCACTTCGACGACGTCCTGGCCCGTATAGGATCGAGGCCCGCGGAACATGTAGGCTTCGGCCGGCATCGCCGTATGCAAACCGGGAAGCTGCAGCGACGTTGTAACGAACGCGCGATCGGGTGTACGCTCAAATTCCGGGTCGGAGCATAGTGCTGCCACGATCGCCCGCGCTTGTCGGCCGCTTAGACGCACGATCGCTCGCCCGCCCGGCCCTGGTGTGCTGGAGAGCGCGATGATCGTATCGCCCAGATTCGGTAGTTTGGCGGTCGTGAGAGGCACGGCTATATGGAATCCTCATTTCACCTTCAGCAGCGTGCTAAGGCTCAAACGCATTTCGCGGGTGTCAGCGGTTTTGACGATGGCGTTGGCGGCCGTGGCCAGGAGATCACCCTCGATGGAGGGCTGCCATTGTTTCATCGCTTTGTGGGCGGCGTCGCCAGTCACTTTCGCGGCCGATCCGCCGATGCCGTTGATGTTCTCGAGGACGAGCTTGTCGTAGCCGACCCTGGCATCAGTCACGCGAATGCGGACTGTGAAATCGGGCAGCAGTTCGTTTGAGAAGTCTGCCTTGATGGTGCTTTCGCAGTTCATTTCACATTTGACCTGGGCACGGGCCCGTACGTAGCCGTTCCACACGCGCACGCCGTTCTGCCATGTTTGATGTTCGTATTGCACGCCCATTTGAAAAGTCAAAAACGTCCTGAACGATTGCCGATCGGCGTCGATGTTTTTCAGGTTGCTGATGCGCAGATCAAGCGTACGGTCAATGTCCTGAGCCGTGATGAGCAGTTTCGACCAATCGCCGTGGTTACGGGGCGACTTTTGCACCTCCGCTCGGATGCCGCGCCATTTTAGGCCGACGGGGACCATTGCCTGGTGGTCCCAGTTGTCCTTTTTTTCATGCAAGACATTAGGCACTGCTTTGACGACAAGCGGCTTGAGGATGCCGGCAATTTGGTCGAGGTCGGCCTGCGTCGTCGTCTGTGCGACAACCGATGCTGGCAGGAGAAGCAACATTGTGCCAACCGTTACCATCGGAATCTTCATGGTAATCCCACCGTGAGAATGACGAGCCGTAATCTCGTTATCGGAAATGTAGCCACGTACCTCCATTGTAACGCTTCGGCAATGAAGAAATTGCGCAAAACGAAATTTGAAAGGTCGAGATGCTGGTTTCGCGCGGAATACTCGGCGTGGTTGGTCGGTACGATAGTCCGCCGATATACTTCGCACGTTGGGCAATGTCGCACCCCCGAACGGATCAAGGCAATTCTGTGACGGTGGCGGCTCGGAAAAACGTACAACTGCATGTAATCTTTGGAGCAACACGTATGAGCAATCCACGAAAAGTCGCCCTGATCACCGGGTCGGCGACGGGCATCGGGCGCGCGGTGGCGGTGCGGTTTGCGAAAGCCGGGCTGGCCGTCGCAGTCAATTATTCGCGATCGGAAAAGGAAGCCGAGGAAACGCTCGCCGAGGTGCGAAAGTTCGGCGTGCCCGGGATATTGTGCAAAGCGGATGTCGCAGATGAGACGGCCGTGAAACCGATGATCGAACGGTGCGTGGGTGAACTAGGCCAGCTGGACGTGCTCGTGAACAACGCGGGGACGACGCATTTCATCGATCATGCCAATCTTGACGGCGTCACGGACAAGGTTTGGGACGACATTCTGGGCGTAAATCTCAAAGGTACATTCTACTGCTGCCGAGCGGCGCTGCCACATCTTCAAAAGACAGGTGGATCGATTGTCAATGTGACATCGGTTGCGGGCTTGCAGGGTCATGGCAGTTCGATCCCGTACGCGGCAAGCAAGGCGGCGGTGAACTGCATGACGAAGTCGTTGGCCCGGGCCTTTGGACCGAGTGTGCGGGTGAATGCCGTTGCCCCGGGTCCGGTGTTAACGCGTTGGCTGGCGGATCACATGGACCAGGTGGCGAGATCGCTGTCAATCACGCCGATGGGCCGTGCAGCTGTACCCGAGGATATCGCGGATTCAGTGATCTATTTGGCGCTGGGAACGAATCTGATGACGGGACAGATCATTGTCGTCGATGGCGGGCGGACGATGTAAAAAATCGATTGCTCAATGCGTTCGCGCACGTTTACGCGAACGCCAGGTCGACAGCCGATTCTACTTGCGATGGCGGATTTTCGCCCGCATACGGCGTTTCTTGCGTCCGACCTTCCGGCGCCCGGCGCCACGACGTCTGCTTCCCATAGATATTTCTCTCAGCTAGAATCGAACAGTCGTTCGTTTGGGTGTGCGAATTCGATAAGCTCTCATGATACAATCTGGGCCAACGCAGTCAATACGGGCTTTGGCGAGAAAAGAGTAAATTGTTGCCGTGCCCATCATGCTCCGCAGGATTTCTCAGTCTGTCATCTGGTTCCCAAGCTCTGTTTTGGGAACCCACTTCTCCGAAGCTCTGTTTCGCGAAATCTGCAAGCATACGAGATTCGAGAGGCGAAACAGAGTTTCCTGTAATGCACGTTCCCACGCAGGAGTTTGGGAACGTGAAACACTTGTGCTTTGGGCAAATCAATAGATGCTAATTGACCGTTTGGGAAATCTGAGTGACGGCGTCGAAAAATATCCGGACAGGCTCGCTCAGGGTCGATGTTGTCGAACTGAGGAAGGGTAGTTGTCCTTCGAGCGGATGAATTTGTCCGGTCAGAGCCTGAGCGCCAGCGAAGGGCCGTTGCGTGCCCTTCGCTGGCGCTCAGGCTCTGAAAATGCGACAATCTCAATCGCCCGAAGTATCCTTTCCAGCTTTTTCCGAAAGTCAAAAATCACAGCCTGGGGGCGTGGCGCCTACGGTAATTGATGGCGACTTTTGTCGGTCGCGTCAATCCGTCAAGAGCATCTTGGCGATATTGGGTAATCCATGACGCCTTTCGCATGAAACTTGAGGGAATCCTCCGAACAATTGGCACATCGTGGAAAATTGTAATGATTCTGGCAGGTATTCTCGTTTTTTCGCCTATTCCGATTTGCGAAAAGGTAGCTAATCGGGAAATATTGATGTGTCGCACCGATTCAACCGATCAACGAAGAATAAACGATGGTGCGTTTCGACGCGGGACTGTGGTGAAGGGCGTTT
The DNA here is from genome assembly GCA_009697105.1 of Gemmataceae bacterium. Classification (GTDB taxonomy): domain Bacteria; phylum Planctomycetota; class Planctomycetia; order Gemmatales; family Gemmataceae; genus SIAQ01. The sequence goes on from SIAQ01000064.1 coordinate 18,772, forward strand.
CGGGGTTGCCGACGGGTTGTCGGCCCGCTATACTTTTCCTTCTGTTGAAGTTTCAGCGAAAGTCGTTGGACATTCATGCTTTAGGGTTCGGATTCGGGTGCTATGCGTTTCCATCTTATTGATCGCATCCTGGACTTGGAGCCAGGCAAACGGATTCGCATGGTGAAGAACCTCACCCTGGCGGAAGAGTACCTCGCGGACCACTTTCCAACTTTCCCGGTGATGCCGGGTGTGTTGATGTTGCAAACGCTGGTCGAAGGTTCCGCCTGGTTGCTTCGGGCGTTGGAAGATTTCAAGTACAGCGTGATCGTGTTACGTGACGCTCGCAACGTGAAGTATGGCAACTTCATGCAGCCGGGTAACAGCATGACGATCACTGTCGAGGTCGCTGACTATAGCCCGGAAAACCCGCTCGCCGTCTTCAAAGGCAAAGCCGAGATGGACGGGAGTTCCACCGTGTCGGCAAAGTTCACGGTAGGGCGCTACAACCTCAGAGATCGCAATCCCACGCTGCAAAGTGTGGATGACAAGATAATCGCCGACCTGCGCAGCCACTATCGTGTGTTGCGAGGCGAATTGGATTTCGGACAATCGTGAAACTCATAAGGGACGAACGAACATGCGGTTGAAGGATCAAGTTGCAATCGTGACCGGCGGGAGCCGTGGTATCGGGCGGGGCATCGTTAAAGCCTTCGCGGCTGAGGGCGCCAAGGTTGCGTTCATTTACAAAGGCAATCAGGCCGCTGCGGACAGCCTGGTTGCGGAGGTCGCGCAGGCGGGCGGGATCGCCAAAGCGTTTCAGTGTGATGTCACGAATTTCGACGATGCGGAAAAAGTCGTCGAAGCGATTGAAAAGGATCTCGGGCTGGTCAACATCCTGCTGAATAATGCCGGCGTGATCCGCGACGGGCTGTTCGTTGGCATGAAGCTGGAAGAATGGAACACCGTCATCCAAACGAATTTGGGCGGCGTGTTCAACTTCTGTCACGCCGTGGCGATGAAGTTGGCCAGGCAACGCAAGGGCCGGATCATCAATATTTCGAGCGTCGCTGCCGATAACTCGAATCCGGGTCAAACGAACTACGCAGCCAGCAAGGGGGCCGTGAATTCGTTCACGCGTGCCTTGGCGGTTGAGTTGGCAGGTCGCGGCGTGACCGTCAACGCAATCGCGCCGGGATTCATTGAAACCGACATGACGGAAAATGTTCGCAATAAGGCGGGCGACCTGATCAAGAAAATGATCCCGATGAAACGGCTCGGTCAGGCCGAGGATATTGCAAAAGTCGCCGTTTTTCTCGCCAGCGCGGATTCGGGATATATTACCGGCCAGATCATCAAAGTCGATGGCGGGCTGAGCCTCGGTGCCGTGGCGATGTAAAGGTAAGAAACGCGCTCGTCTTGGTAGGCAGGTGCGAAACAATAACGTAGGTGCTGTCTTTCTATTTTAGGAGGTTTTAATCATGCCGACTCAAGCCGAGATTTTCAAGAAAGTATCTGCCACGCTCGTTGAAGCGTTGAACGTGGATCATGAAGAAATCCAACCAACCTCGACCTTGCAGGGCGACCTCGGCGCGGAATCGATCGATTTCCTCGACATCGTCTTCCGCCTCGAGCGCGAATTCGGCATCAAGATTCCCCGCAACGAGCTGTTCCCCGAATCGATCTTCCAGGGCGACCCGGAGTTCGTCCTGAATGGCAAAGTGACGGAGAAGGGCTTGAAAGAGCTGCGTGAAAAAATGCCGTTCGCCGACATCGGCAAGTTCGAGCGGAACCCCGATATGACGGCGATTAGCGACCTCTTCACGGTCGATATGATCGCGAAGTACATCGAAGGCAAACTTGGCTCGAAGGCGTAATTGTCCTGTTTAGCCGCTCGGCTTTGGCGAGCGCGACCTGGGTGTCATTCACGACCTGCCCGCGCTCGCCAAAGGCGAGCGGCTAAACAGGGAAGAGGCTGCCATGCGTTGGATTTGGATCGACCGATTTGTCAAGTTCGAGCGAGGCAAATCGGCACGCGCAGTCAAGAAACTAAGCCTGGCTGAGGATTACTTTCAGCAGCACATGCCCGGCTATCCGATCATGCCGGCCTGCTTTATTCTTGAAGGGCTCGCCCAAACCGGCGGAATTCTCGTCGGTGAGGCTAACGACTTCAAGGAAAAAGTCGTCCTTGCCAAGATCACCTCCGCGAAGTTTCATCGCGAGGCGGTGGCCGGCGAGACGCTGCTCTACGACACCGAGATCGTGACGCTTCGGCCTGAAGGCGCATCGATCGTCGGTAAAGTGTACACGCTGGCGCCGGGCCAAAGTATCGGCGAGCCAGTAAATCCGCCAATGGCGGAAGCAGAGATATTTTTCGCTCATCTGGATAAGTCGCGATCCCAGCAGTTGTTCGGCGACCTCAACTTCGTGTTCAGTGGCGAACTGAAACATCTGTTGGGCCTGGCCAAGGTAGCGGCCCAGCGCACGGACGGCGCAACCTAAATGGATCGAGCGATCGATCCTCACCGAAGAGCCGACGGCTCGGAATCTGTTGTTTGGGTGTGCCATGTCTGTTGCGAACCGTCGCGTTGTGCTGACCGGTATTGGCGTCGTGTCTCCAATTGGACTCGACGCCGCTTCGTTCTGGACCGCCTTGTCCGAAGGGCAGACCGGGATCCGACGAATTCAGGCATTTGACCCATCACCCCTGTCTACGCATTTTGCCGGCGAAGTTCTCAATTTCGACGTCAAGAAATACCTCGTCGGTAAGGAAGAGCGCAAACAGATTCGTGTCATGTCGCGCACGATTCAGTTCGCTGTCGCTGCCGCTAATATCGCACTCGCCGAATCTAAAGTCGACAAGCAAAAACTGGATCCCACGCGGTTCGGCGTCGAGTATGGCGCTGGGCTTATCCCGTCGGAACTCGACGAACTCGGCCCGGCGTCGCACATCAGCACCGAGGCGAACGCCCACCCGACCGACCCGCGCGTCTGGGGCGAAAAAGGCATCGGCAGCATTCCCCCGCTCTGGATGCTCAAGTATTTGCCGAACATGCTGGCGTGCCATGTCGCGATTCTGCACAACGCTCAAGGCCCGAACAATTCAATCACCGAAAGCGAAGTCGCCAGTCTGCTCGCGCTGGGCGAATCGGTGCGCATTATCGAACGCAACCAGGCCGACTTCATGCTCGCCGGCGGCGCCGATAGCAAAATCACGCCTATGAGCATGGTTCGCCAGACGCTGTTCGGTCAGCTGTCACGCGACAATGACTCTCCCGGCACGGCAGTGAAACCGTTTGATCGCCGACGCAATGGCCTGGCCCTCGCCGAAGGCAGCGGTGTCGTCGTCGTCGAGGAACTCGAACACGCTCAACGCCGCGGCGCCCATATTTACGCCGAAGTCATGGGGTTTGGCTCGGCATTCGATCGCGGGCTGACCGGCAAGGGACTGGCCCGCGCAATGCGCATCGCCCTGGCCCAGGCGAAGGTCTCGCCGGCGGACATCGATCATGTCAATGCCCATGGCCTTGGCTCGATCAAACTTGACGCTTTCGAGGCCCGCGCCATCAACGAAATCTTCGGCATGGGCACGACCGTCTGGTCGATCAAACCGAACTTCGGTCATCTCAGCGCCGGTTCCGGCGTCGCCGAGCTGGCAGGCAGCCTGCTCGCGATGAAACATGGGGTGCTGCCCGGCACGCTCAACTTCGCTGAGCCCGACCCCGCCTGTCCGGTGAATGTTACGTCCGAGGCGAGGCCAATTGCGAAACCGTATTTCATCAAAATCGGCTTTACCGACATGGGCCAATGCGCCGCCGTCGTTTGCCGAAAGTGGTGATCCTAATTTGTTTAGCCGATCGCCTTTGGCGAGCGCGATCTAAACGGTCGAGGTGCATGAGATCATGAGAAAACGCGTCGTGATAACTGGAATGGGTGCTGTGACGCCGTTGGGCTATAGCGTCAAGGAACTCTACGAGAACCAAGTCGCGGGCCAGAGCGGAGTGGATTTCATCAAACACTTCGACGCCGACACGTTTCCGACGAAGTTTGCCTCGGAGTTGAAAGGATTCAACCTGGGAGCGTTCGTGAAGGATCCCAGTCGCTGGCAGAACGCTGGACCAAATGCACGCTTCGCAGCTGCGGCCACTCAACAAGCGATTTCGGACGCTGGCTTACTCGACAACATGAAAGTCGATCGCACGCGTTTCGGCGTATATCTCGGTTCCGGCGAAGGCATCCAGGATTGGTCGATCATGACCGAGTTGATGTCCGCTGCCTATGTCCCTGAAACGATGACGGTCGATCCGAGCGAGTTCATCCGCCGCGGCATCAACCGTTTCACCGCCGCCCACGAATACGAACAAGAGATGCACACAACGCCCGGCCATTTGGCCGATTATTTCGATCTCCAAGGGCCGAACTACAACTGCCTCACCGCCTGCGCCGCCAGCAGTCAGGCGATGGGCGAAGCGACCGAGATGATCCGGCACGGCGAGGCCGACATCATGGTTTCGGGCGGATCGCATAGCATGATCCATCCTTTCGGTATCACCGGATTCAACCTACTTACTGCACTTTGCACGGAAAACCGACATCCGCGGAAAGCGTCGAAACCGTTCGATCTGAATCGATCCGGTTTCGTCATCGGCGAAGGCGCCGGCATGGTTATCCTCGAAGAACTCGAACACGCCAAAAAACGCGGTGCGCGTATCTACGCCGAGATGTCGGGTTACGGTTCAACCTGCGACGCCTTCCGTTTGACTGACAGCCATCCCAACGGACGCGGCGCCATCGCCTGCATTCAAGGAGCGCTGGATGACGCGCGACTGACGCCGGAAGCCATCGGCTACATCAACGCGCATGGCACGAGTACGCAGGTCAATGATCGCGTCGAAACTCTCGGCATCAAGACGGTATTCGGACCGCAGGCGTACAAGGTTCCCGTAAGCAGCAGCAAGAGCATGCTTGGCCACCTGATCGCCGCGGCTGGCGCGGTCGAGTTAATTACGTCGGTAATGACGATATTGCGCGGCGTGTTAGTGCCGACGATCAACTACGAAACGCCCGATCCCGAATGCGATCTCGATTATGTGCCCAACGTGGCCCGCGAGAAAAAAGTCGATCACGTGCTCAGCAATAGCTTCGGGTTCGGCGGCCAGAACGTTTCGCTCGTGGTCAGTCGATTCATCGAATAGACATCACAACAAACGGTCATTATCGAAGGCATCAAGATTGGAATCTTACGCCGTGAAATATCGATACGGACGGCGAAGTCCAGGGAATAACGCGTGGAATGGCTTTGGATCAGTTTGGGCGTCCTATCAGCGATTCCTGTAATTGCGCTGCTAACTTTCCACATGCACGTGCGGCGAAATTACCTCAGCGTCGTGATGCGTATCTTTCAGGAGAAGCCTCTCTTCATGGTCCCATTCGGCAAGCCGATTCCGGACGCCGAGGAGATCACGCTGACCACGCCAGATGGTTTGAAACTCAACGCCTGTTACCTGCACACCAAGCAACCACGCAAGGGTGTGATAATGTTCGGGCTGGAGTTCGGCTCCACGAAATGGTCGTGTGGGCCGTACACGGAGTTTCTGCTCGAGGCGGGCTATGACATCTTCACCTTCGAGCCGCGTGGCCAAGGTTCAAGTGTCGCCAAGGACGGCTACCAACCGTTGCAATGGGTCACTGAGTTTGAAATCACCGACTACCAGACCGCTTTAGCGTATCTAAAAACGAGGCCGGATAAAGGCGAGCGTGGTGTAGGGCTGTTCGGCCTGAGCAAAGGCGGCAGCGCCGGACTCATAGCTGCGGCGGGCGATGAGTTCATTCGCTGCTGTGTCGTCGATGGCGTCTTCGCCGTCGACACTACCGTCGTTCCCTACATGTATCAGTTCGTGATGATCTACACCAAGATTCCGTTTGCCATCCGATATATTCCAACCTGGTACCTTCGACACGTGCTGCGCCTGGTAATTCGGCGAGTCGAGCGCGAACGCGGGTGTAAGTACGTAAACCTGGAACCGTTTATGCGGAAGCTTTGCCCAAGGCCACTGTTAATGATTCACGGCGGCGGCGACAACTATATCAAACCCGATATGGCCAAAAAGCTCTTTGCCTTGGCGAAAGACCCAAAGGAATTTTGGCTCGTCGAAAAGGCCAAACACAACCAGGCGATTCATCTCGCCGCCGATGAATACAAATGCCGGGTGCTTGAGTTTTTTGATAAACATCTGACAGGCGCCGTTTAGGATCACCGGCTCCGTACTATTGTGGAATGGGTTCGGCAAGCCCAGGGACGAGGTACTCCGAACCCCATAGGCATCAACTTAGGGAACTCAGGCCAGGCAATCAAATTTGAACCACAGAGGCACAGAGGACACAGAAAAAATACGAAGAATGGGAGAAGAAGAAGGCACGCAGAATCGTGAGAATTCCAAGTCATTATTCCGCGCATTTTCTCTGTGTCCTCTGTGCCTCTGTGGTTAGTCTGCGTTTTTCTGACACTGATTCCTTAAATTGGTGCCTATGGGGTTCGGAGTACCTCACCCCTGGGCTTGGTTGCAGGATTACCATTCATGATCAATTGGCTCCTTCGAAATTTGATTGTCAAAATCGCTGCGATTCCCATCCGCCGCCGCCTCGCCGCCTTCGAGGCCGCCACGCATGATCCCGTCGCTACGCAGGCCGCCCTGCTCCAACGCATCCTTCGCCATCACGCTGGTACAGCCTTCGGCAAGGACCATCGCTTCTCCTCGATGCTCGCTCTCGACGACTTTCGCAAAACCATCCCCGTGCGCGGGTATGACTATGTCGAACCGTACATGAAACGCGTCATCCAGGGCGAGACCAACGCCCTCCTCGCCGACGCGAAAATCCACATGTTCGCCATGACCAGCGGCACGACGGCGACGCGCAAGTTTATCCCCGTCACCGATCAGTACCTCGCCGATTACCGCCGTGGCTGGAACATTTGGGGCCTCAAGGTCTATCGCGATCACCCCGAAGTCCGCCTGCGACCGATCGTGCAACTGTCCGGCGATTGGCAGGAGTTTCACACCGAGGCCGGCGTGCCGTGCGGCGCCGTCACCGGGCTCACTGCCCAGATGCAAATGTGGATCATCCGCCGAATCTATTGCGTGCCCGCGATCGTCGGCACGATCAAAGACGCAGCCGCGAAGAACTACCTCGCACTGCGCCTGAGCGTGCCGCGAAAAGTCGGCATGATAATCGCCGCCAACCCGAGCACGCTCGTCAACATGGCCCGCGGCGGCGATCAGGAAAAGGAAACGCTGATCCGCGACATCCATGACGGCACGCTCTCGACGAAGTTCGACATCGCACCCGAAGCCCGCGCCGCCGTCCAGAGTCGGATCGCCAAGGCCAACCCTGACCGCGCCCGCCAACTCGAAGAGATCGTGCGCCAAACCGGCACGCTTTATCCAAAAGACTATTGGCCGACGGACTGTTTGATCGGCAACTGGATGGGCGGTAGCGTCGGCGCTTACCTCCGCCATTATCCCAAATACTACGGATCCACGCCCGTCCGCGACGTCGGCCTCATCGCCAGCGAAGGTCGCATGACCATCCCCGTCGGCGATGGCACGCCCAGCGGCGTTCTCGACATCACTTCGCACGTCTTCGAGTTCATTCCCGAGGAAGAAGGCAACAGCCCCAACCCGACCGTCCTCGCCGCCCACGAACTGCAGGAAGGCCGAACCTACTTCATCCTGCTCACGACCGACTACGGCCTCTACCGTTACAACATTTTCGACGTCGTCCGCTGCACCGGCTTCTTCAACAAGACGCCGCTTCTTGAGTTTCTGAGCAAAGGCGCCCATTTCGCGAACATCACCGGCGAGAAGGTTTCGGAATACCAGATCACCGGCGCGATGACCGAAGTGCTGCGCAACCTCAACTTGAACCTCACCTCCTACAGCGTCGCCCCGTGCTGGGACGATGAGATGCCCTACTACGGCCTATTCGTCGAACGCGGCGACATCGCCTCTCGCGACGACGGCGCCAAGCTCACGCAAGCTCTCGAGCATGCCCTCGCGCGTGTCAACATCGAGTACGCCAGCAAACGTGATAGCCAACGCCTTGGCCCGATGCGGCTCTTCGTCATCCCGACCCACGCCTGGCAGCAATGGGACCGCCAGCGCCTCGCCAGAAACGGCGGCGCCGCCGAGCAGTACAAACACCCCTGCCTGATCCCCGACCCCAAATTCCGCGACACGATCACCGTCGAGGAAGAGATTCGCATCCACGCCCCATAGCGAATAATCGTCGGTTCCCCTTCCGAAATGTGCTCTTGTCGGTAGCATCAATATTGACGCGACCGACAAAAGTCCGCGTTTGCCGTGGACATCACGCCCTGGGAGCGTGATGTCCACGATAGGATCGAACGCCGGGAGAATTCAACGATGTCTGCTTATTGGACGCCGATTTTTCAGAACCATTTCCAACGCTTTTTTCAGAAGCCGTTCGACGTACAGACCTTCCACTCGACGGACAATTATGCGTTGAAGGTTGCGACGTACGACTGGGGCCTGCCGGGCTTTCGGGTCTATGCGTCACTCGGGCTTGCGGATTTGTTGGCGTGCCATGACAGCGACGTGATCGGCGAAATCATCCTCTGCGTGGACCGGGCCGATGCCGAGGTTCAGCGGATTTTTGTGCATGCGTTGTTCACGATTCTGCAACACAATGTTCCGCTCGATTCCCGTTTCGCGATCGGCTTCGCCGGCATGAGTCCCGCCTTCGCACGTCGGCACAATCGCACGGCACTGTTCGTGACGCGCACGCTCAAGCTCGATTCGCGATTTGATAAAGTCGAGGGCGACGAAGCCGGCGCTCGCGTCTTCCAGGCGTTTTTTCTCGCGCCGCAGGAGGACGAATTCCTCGCGAATCACAGCCCGCACGAATTCGAGCAGCGGTTTTGGCCGCCCTTCGGCGAGGAGATGCACGACGACGAGTTGTCCGCACTGCCCGAATCGCCGGAGCAGCAAGCGAATTGGATGCAGAAAACCCACGAGAAGAAAATGCACGCAATGCGCTCGCTGAGCATCCGTCGCCCGCTGTGCGTGTGAGCATGGGATACGCCGGGTGATCCCAGAGGTTCGGAGTACCTCACCTCTGGGCTTATGTCCTCAATTCGCACGCAGCAACCGTTCCATCACTGCATCGGCGACGCATTTGCCGGAGCGCGTCAGATGCACGTTTTGCCCGTCATCCGCCAACAGATCGTGACCGCATAAATCGTGGATCGTGCCGCCGACCAAACTATCCAGCGCGAATCCGGTCTGCTCGAAATACTGCTGTCGCTCGATGCCGATCGCGCGGCGAAATTGCACGGCGATTGTCTCGAACGCGCGATCGCGCGGTTCCAGGCGTTCGGATTGAAACGTCGGCGACTCCCCGGCTTGCAAGCGTTGGATGTACGCATGAAAATCGCGCGTGTTCAACTCACGCACGCCATCGACGTATCGCGCCGCCCCGACGCCGAAACCGTAATGAGCATGATTCGCCCAGTAGGTGTGATTATGTCGGCATTGGAAACCGAGCCGAGCGAAATTCGAGATTTCGTAGTGCTCGAACCCATTCGCCGAGAGCGTGTCCATCGCTGCCGTATAAAAATCATATTCGGTCTCTTCATCAAGCGCACGGACATCGCCTTTCTCGCGTTGTTTCCAGAGCCGCGTGCCTTTTTCGTAGGTCAGGCCATAGGTCGCGAAGTGCATTGGCGCCAGGGCGATCGCTCGACGCATGTCGTCCTGCCATTGGTCGAGCGTCTGCGTTGGCACGCCGAAGATCAGGTCGATCGAGTAGTTGGGAATGATCGGCTGGACAAATTCTACGACTCGGGCGACATCGTCCGGAGCGTGATCGCGTTCGAGAATGTGCAACAGCCCCGGTTGAAACGATTGGGCACCGAGACTGAGCCGATTGACGCCGAAATCAGCAAGCAGCTGGACCTTCGCGCGATCCAGTCCACTCGGATTCGCCTCGACGGCAAACTCATGCTTGGCGTTCAACGGCAGCCAGGTTCGCACTAATTGCAACAAGCGTTCGAGAATACGGATCGGCAGATAGGTCGGTGTCCCGCCGCCGAAAAACAGGGTGTCCACGGGGCGTGGCGTGTCCAGCGTTTGGAGTTCGATCTTGAGGGCATCGAGGTACGCATCCATCCGGTCGTCTTTGCCAACCGCGACGGCGAAATCGCAATAGCCGCAATGATGGGCGCAAAACGGAACGTGGATATACGCCGCCCGAGGTTCAAGCCATGGCGGACGTTGTTGGGTGTGAATCGACATGAGGCGATTATAGTCGTTGGCAACTTGGAAAATCGAGCTATTCTGCACGCGGTCGAGTTTGCCTGATCCGAGCCTGAGCGCCAGCGAAGGGCCAAGCGGTGCCCTTCGCTGGCGCTCAGGCTCGGATCAGCTATGGAATTCACTACACCGCAACGGTGGAGTCGTCCTCGATTTCGTGGTGGGCGAATTCGACGAACTGGATGTGGTCCTTGTGAATGTCGCATTCGATGCGTTGATGCTCGATCCATTTGCGGATTTGGAATTCTAGCGTCTCCTCGCGGATTCCCTGTTCGCTCTGTACGAGGATTCTAAGCTCGCAGACAACGTCGCCGTCTTTCGCGAGAACGTCAATAACATTCTTGCGCACGGCGTCAAATTGCTCGGGTTTGAGTCTCAGCTGCAATTCGGCTCGCTTGACCAGGTTGTTGGTGATTTTTCGATGTTCCTTCAAATACTGCTGCACGCGATGCACGTGATTCATCAGGCGGAAACAGCGACGGAAAATTTCGAGCGATACCTTCGGCCCCGTGATAGTCGCTTCCTGCTGGTCGATCACCAGCGTGATACCGCCCCCAAAGAGGTACGAATGAAAGCGTGGCCGGAACGAGAGGGTATTCATCTGTTGCCCGGTCAAGGCGTAGCCCATTTCTACGAGCGCGGTCTTGGCTTTGATGATAAACTGTTCACGTTGCGAAAAAACCACCGATTGCGTTTCCCGGCGAAGATGGAAGACGGCGACGAAAAGCCAAACGATCAACCCACACACCAAGCCGATCGAGAGGTAACCAGGCCCATCCCATCGAGCGTCATGCATCCAGGCGACGAGACTGGCGATGACGAGCGTAGTACCGATGAGGACGACGATCGCGAGAAGCGCAACGAGTGTGAAGCGGAAAAGCGTCGTCCCAAGCGAGCGTGGTTGAATCTTCATGGTCCACCTTGCAGGCGCATGTGGATTATTCTCTACCGCAAGTGTAGCTCGCAAAATGCCAGGAGGTGGAAATATCTGCGTTTTCCGCTTGAGGCTTCGTTTTTCTTTTTTGCATATAGCCCGCCGTTAATGGCGGGCTATATGACTAGTGCCCTGTCCAGACTAAATTTTGGGATTGTTCGTATCGCCGATTTTTCGCAACCTCCACCTCGACAAGGAGGTTCCCATGAAAAAGAAATATATCGTGCGACTCACGGAAGAGGAACGGGCGAGTTGTGAAGCCCCAGTCAAGAA
>SIAQ01000065.1 GCA_009697105.1 Gemmataceae bacterium
CTCGGCGTGCTCGTCGAGACCACGCCGCGCGGGTTGACCGTGCTCAACATCGCGCCGAAGTCCGCTGCCTTCAAAGCGGGGCTGACGCCGAAGGATATTTTGCTGCAGATCGACAAACGAAAACTCGCCAACCCCGACGAATTGATGGATCTTCTCGGTGATTACCGCCCAGGCGACACTCTTACCTTGAAGCTCCGTCGCGGCGACAAAGACCTGGAACTGAAGCTCATGTTGCAAAGTCGAGAAGATGTCGGCGACTTTCGCACCGAGTTTCAGAATCGCCTCGGCAGCGATCTCAGCACGCGCCGAACCGGGTACGGCGTCATCCTGCAGCACGATTCGGTCGTCAAGCCCAGCGATTGCGGCAGTCCGATCGTTGACTTGAAAGGCCGCGTGCTGGGCATCAACATCAGTCGCGCGGGCCGCGTTGAAACCTGGGCGATCCCATCGGAAGTGATCCAGCCGCTGATCGGCGAGTTGAAGTCGGGAAGGTTGGCGCCGAAATAACGTAGGCCATTGGATTCCGAATTCCCGGATGGAAGCCTGGAAATAATCCTTGCCCCGTCTGAAATGTAACGTCTCCGAACAGGTCGAAATGATTCCGAGCCACGACCGTCAGAGAGTGGCCGACAATATGCGCACGGCATGCAGTCGGCCGCTCCCTGACGGTCGCGGCTCGGAAAAAGTTAAAACTCACCCGTGTAAGGCGTTCCTAGCGCGCAAACACCTTCACCTCCGGCACGAACTCCACATTCTCATCCAGCGGAAACAGCGGGCGGCGGCATTGCGTATGGCCAAGACTGCGCACGCTGGCGCTCGTCGCTCCTGGGGCGTCCACGTTGATCAATCGGCCACACCAGTCGGCGAACATGTGCGGCTGGCAGTGCGGCGACTTCACCACCACGAGATCGAAGTGCCGGGGGTTCTGTCCGTGCGCGTAGAACAGCGAGCGGTCGTACAGATGCACTGGTCGGCTCGTGACCACCAATGTAATGTTGTCCGCCTGCAGCACGACAGTTTGACCAGAGTACCACTCTTGCTGAAACGATTCGCTGCGGAAGCGACCGTCGGAGAGCATCCGCACCTGAGCCGTGATCTCGATCGGCGTGAATCGTTTGTCCAGCGTGCCGCCAAGTCGCACGGTCACACGAGCGCCGATGCCGACGGCAAACGCGGCCTCGACCGCCGGCGCATCGACGATCGGAATCAACGCCTTGCCGCGATAGTTCTTTTCGAGCAGCTTGTTCAAGATCGCGTTGCTATCGCCTGGCGCGCCGGAACTGGTGGCGTCGGCGGCGTCAACCAGAATCGCCGTGCCTTCGGTCTCCGTTGCCAGGCGCACGCTTTCATCCAAACCAGTCAACTTTGCTTGCATCTCGGTTCGATGATCCCAAAAGACATCGGCCAACCTGCGTGCGCGTTGCTCAGCCATTGGCGCATCGTTGTCCGTGACGACGACGCTGTAACAGGCGAGGTCCGGCACGTCGGTGAACGGATTGCCGATGAACATCCCCGCGGATAGCACGCTGGGGCTTTCCTCGTAAATCTTGGCCCGATAAATAATTTGACCAAATACTCCGGTGGCGGTGATCAACTCATTGCCGCGCACGAGCGCTGGGATGCGAACTTTCGCGGTGACCGGTTTGCACGCGCCGGCCATGATACGCAGGAGCAAACGAGCGCCGCGTTGGCCTGTTTGAAAGAAATCGATGTGCGGATAGGTGTGATAGACAACAATCGCGTCGGCGTGTTGGAGCATTCGGTCGGTGAGGATGCCGTGCAGATCGAACGAGGCGACGATCGGCACGGTTTCGCCGACGATCTTGCGTGTTTGCTCGAGCAGATAGCCTTCGGGATCGCATTCATTGGTCGCCGCCATCGCGCCATGCAGCGCGAAGTAGATGCCGTCGGCAGGCGGCGCGTTGCGGATCGTGTCGAGGAATTCGTCGGCGAGTCGGGAGAAATCGTCGGCAAAGATGGTGCCGCCCGACGTTATGCCGCGAGCGCTATAGACCGGGACGACTTCCAGATCAGGACGTTCCGAAAAGACCTGCAACGCCCCGCCGACCTCGCTGCCGACGCCGGTGTGATAGGCGAGCATCTTCGGGCCGACGTTGATGAAGAAATCGTCGTACCGCGTCGGCACGGGGTTGAACGAGCAAATTTCGTGGATGCATTCCGCGATCAGGATGCGTGGCATGGTGTTGGTTGTTGTAAACAAGCCCAAGGGTGAGGTACTCCGAACCCTTGGGATCCCAGAGGTTCGGAGTACCTCACCTTTGGGCTTACGTCAGAATCGTTACTGCCCCGCACGCAGCTCCTTTGTTTTCGGATTGATCGACTCGATCTGGTTGAGTCGTAATTGCGCCGACTCGGCCACGCGGGTTCCCGGGAAGGCCTGGATGACGCGGTTGAGGTTGAACTGAGCGCGAGAAACCTCGGCGGATTTCAAATGGCTTTCGGCCAGCGTGAGCCACATACCGCCCAAACGGTCCGCCATCACATCGGCCGCATTTTGCAGCCATTCGCGATTGTTCTTGATTTCGGTCGCTAGAATGAACGCCGATTGCCCCTCAGCAAGATCACCGAAGTTCGCGAGGATGATCTCGATGCGATCCAGGCATGGGATGTAGTCTTTGGTCTTGTGGAACCCTTGGGCCTGCGTCAACAGGTCCCGAGCACGCTTGGAGCGAAAATCGGCTTTGAGCTGAGCATCCGCCTGGGTGATCTGTGTAATCGAGTCGGTGGCGTCGCGGGCAGCTTGCGTGCCGAGAAATTGCTTTTGAAGCTGCGCGAGGCTCTCTAACGCCTCGCCCGACTGCCCCTTGGAGTGCAATTCACGTGCCTGGGCCAACCGCGAGGCAGCGATTTTCTCGATCTTGGCAATCAGGCCTTGAGCGTCTTGGCGGAGGGCAGGCGTCTTGCCTTCGTCCATTACGGTGCGGGCCAAGCTGACGGCTCGTTCAAAGTCACCCGTGGATTCGCTGCGGACGGCCAACTCGAAGTTCTTCTGCATCAAATCGATGGACGGCGTGAGCGGTACGGGCATCGGCGTCAACATTGGAGCCGGCGCCGGCGCAAGCGGTCCTGCCAGCTTCACCATGTACTCGTTCATCACATCGGCTTCCTGGTACCCGATGAGCGACTGCATGATCTGCCCATTCGGATTGGCGAGTACGATGGTCGGGTACAGATTGATGTTTAACGTGGCCGCTAATTGTACTTCCACAGTTCCGTCGATTTTGAGAGGCACAAATCGATCGTTGAGCATGGCCGCCACGCGCGGATCGCGGAACGTGATCTGCTCCATCCTGGCGCACGGGGCGCAATTCGGGCGCACGAAATCGATCAGAAGCGGGAGCTTGCGTTCTTCCGCTTCCTTCCGGGCTGCGTTGTAGTCGGTCCGCCATTTGACGTTGGGACCGTCTTGGGCACGGAAATTCGGCACGAGGATAGTCGCGGCGCCGAGGGCGACGGCGCAGAGCAGAATCCAAGGAAGCTTTCGTTTCAGCATGGTGTATGCCTCACTTTCATCGCTGTCAGTCCTCGGTTCACTTACGATCCGTCGATTTCGCCCGGGGATGCGCCTTGTCGTAACTGTCCTTCAGTCGTTGTGTCGTTACATGCGTGTATATCTGCGTCGTCGCCAGGCTGCTGTGGCCTAGCAATTCCTGCACACTGCGAATGTCTGCGCCATGATCGAGCAGGTGCGTCGCGAAACTATGCCGCAGCGTATGCGGACTCGTGCGTGGATCCAGCCCGGCCTGAGCGAGATATTTCTCGAGCATCCGCCCGACACTTCGGCTTGTAAGCCGCGTGCCGTTCTTGTTAAGAAAGACGGCATCGGTCCGTCGTGGGGCGTTTCCCAACTTCTCCGTCAACAGTTCCTCACGAGCGTGCAACCAAATCTTCAGGGTGCTTAGCGAAGCGGTGCCGAAAAACGCCAGTCTCTCTTTTTTACCCTTACCGCGAATCGTCGCCACGCCGGCGTCGATATCGATATCCCCCAAATTCAACCCTGTCAATTCGCTGACACGCAGGCCTGCAGAATACAGCATCTCGAGAATCGCCCTGTCGCGTTTACCCAGCGGATCCTCGGCCAGCGGTGCTTGCAGCAACTTGTCGAGCGTATCTTCGCCAAGAAAGTGCGGCAGCTTTTTATCTTGCCGCGGCGCTCGCAAACCTTCCGCCGGGTTCGAGGGCACCGTTCCCTGGCGGCACAGAAACTTGAACCAGGTTCGCACTGCCGCGACTCGCCGAGCTATCGTAGTCTTGGCATATTCCTGTTCGTGCAGCCAAACGATGAACGCTCGCAGGTGTCGGCTCGTGATTTGGCCGGGCGTCAGGTTTTGGCCTTCGTACTTTACACGGAAGAATTCGAGTGCCTGCGTCAGATCCTCGCGATACGATTTCACGGTGTGTTCCGAAGCGTTCTTTTCGAGTGCTAACGATCGCAGGAACTCCGCCAATGCTGCTTCCATTTTGATATCGCCCACCATTCATGGCGGGTTCCTATTCAGAATCGCGCCGCCGGAAATGTCACCTCTGGCGCGGGCATAGGCGTCGATTCCATCAGCGCTTGTTCGCGGGCCTTCGTTGTCAGCACCGTCGCATCGAACCACGAGAGGTTCACCGTCGGGTCCGCAGCGAGATCGCGAAAGTTGTCGATGAGGTTAGGCCGACTCTGATCGTCGTATACGAAGATGTAATGTTCTGTTCCTTTGATCAGTGCCAACACGTTGAGTTCGTTTGCCAAGCTGCACCTCTTTCGACGGGGCGCGATTCCGTCCTCACCCTTATCGTCAAAAAAATGAAAGGACTTGGAGATTGGCGGGCGAAGTTGAGATGCGATGTTTCGACAGCTTGCGTATATTCAGATAAATCGACCCAGATTCCACGCGATTCCCTGATTTTCAGCAAAATTGGCACAAATCCTTAACGCCGATCTCCTCACGTGACAGGAACGGTTCGCCGTAGGTTACGCCGATCAGCCAACCGTAATATCTTGCCCGCGCATCAATATCGTCAAAGATCGTTGGCGGTGATTGCGAACGCCCCGCCATAAACTGGGAATGATAGCACGACAGCGCCTGCATCTTCCGCTCGTGATAAGATGTGACGTCCAGGACAAACGATGGCTTGGCATGCAAACGAAGATGCATGCTGGGGAAATAGAGAATTCGCGCCGGAAAGTGCGGTTCGCCGGGCATGTCGGTCTTTGACAGCTTCGCCCAGAACCGGGCGGCATCGACAAGGGCACTGGCGGCAACGTGATCGGGATGCGCGTCCTCCCAATAATGCGTAATCAGGACGCGCGGCTTCGTCTGACGAATGACACTCGCAACCATCCTTCGCGCGTCCAGGTCGGCGACCAGCGAACGGTTCGGCAGGTCCAGCTGCCCGCGCCAATCGAGGCCAAGGATCGTCGTGGCGGCGGCGCATTCCTGTGCTCGTATTTCGAGCGACCCATGCGGCGTCGGCTCGCCGTTGGTCAGATCGAGCACGCCAACCTTCGCGCCACGGCTTTTGAGCGACAGAATCGCCCCGCCCGCGCCAATTTCCGCGTCATCGGGATGGCAGCCGATGATGAGGTAGTCGAGTTGAGGCAGCGTCATTTGCGTTTCCCCGCCGCTAGATGGCCATTTCATAAATGCCTGCGCAGTTCCCCGTAGCTGAATTCATGAGAATTCGGCTGCACAAGCCCCGAATTCTCATGAATTCAGCTACGGGGAACTGGTTATCGACTTGCGAAACGGCCATCTAGGTTTGACTCGTCCGAGCCTGAGCACCAGCAGGGGCATCACGTTGCCCTTCTCGGACGATGTATCATTCCAACAGTATATCGCAGGTCGCTCTTGTATTGAATCGCGAAATTGAGTGTAATATCGCAATTCCACGACACGGAGGTTCCTCATGAAAACCGCGGTCATCATGCCCGCTCGCTATGCATCCAGCCGACTTCCGGCCAAGCCGTTGTTGCGCGAAACGGGCAAGTATCTGATCCAGCACGTCTATGAACGCGCTTGCGAAAGCAACGCCGACACTGCCGTCGTCGCCACCGATGATCGCCGCATTTTCGATGCCGTCAAGAGCTTCGGCGGGCAGGTGATGATGACGCGCGACGACCATCCCACCGGCACCGATCGCGTTGCCGAGGTGGCTGCGCAACTCGACGCCGACATCATCGTCAACCTGCAAGGCGACGAGCCGATGATCAAACCGGAAACGCTCGATTTAGTTGTTCAGTTGCTGGCCAATGATCCTGAAGCAATGATGGCGACCCTGGCGACGCCGATTCGCTCGCTGGACGTTTGGCGCGATCCCAATTGCGTCAAAGTCGTGTGCGACGCGCGGGGCCGAGCGCTCTATTTCAGCCGATCGCCGATACCGTATGTGCGCGACAGCGAACCCGATTTCGCATCGGGCCAATTCTTGCAACACCTCGGGTTGTACGCCTATCGCCGCGATTTTCTGCTGAAATTAGCGACGCTGCCACCCGAACCGATCGAGATGGTGGAGAAGCTCGAGCAATTGCGCGTACTCGCACTTGGCTACCGCATCCAGGTCGGCGTCATCCCGCACGCCCATCGCGGCGTCGACACACCAGCGGACTATCAGCGGTTTGTCGAGAACTATAGGGAAAAAGCGGCGGCGTAAGTATTCCGCTGGCGGCTTAGCGCTCGGATCATCTCGCGCGAGCGCTAAGCCGCCAACGGAACGCATTTCGACGGAGTGCACACCTGCCGCCGTCCATCCATATCATGAACGATGAAGCTTGCGTTTTTTTCTTGGAGTTTTCATCGTGGCTAAGCATATTTTCGTCACCGGCGGCGTCGTTAGCTCGCTCGGCAAAGGGTTGACCAGCGCCTCCGTCGGCATGCTCCTCGAACGCCGGGGATTTCGTGTTCGCCTGCAAAAGTTCGACCCGTATATCAACGTCGATCCGGGAACCATGTCGCCCTATCAGCACGGCGAAGTCTATGTCCTCGACGACGGCGCCGAGACCGACCTGGATCTCGGCCATTACGAACGCTTTACCAATGCACCGCTTACCCGCGATTGCAACTACACTACGGGCAAGATCTATCAAACCGTCATTCAAAAAGAACGCAAGGGCGAATACCTCGGCAAGACCGTCCAAGTCATCCCACATGTAACCGACGAAATCAAGGCGGGCATCAAAAAGCTCGTCAACGATGACGTCGATGTCGTCATCACCGAGATCGGCGGCACCGTCGGCGATATCGAAGGCTTGCCGTTCCTCGAAGCCATCCGCCAATTCGCGCTCGATATCGGCAAAGCCAACATCCTCTACATCCATCTCACGCTGATCCCCTATCTCAAAGCCGCCGGCGAGATGAAAACCAAGCCGACGCAGCATTCCGTCGAACGATTGCGGCAAATCGGCATCCAGCCCGATATTCTCATTTGTCGAACCGAGCGCGAAATCTCGCAGCAGGACATCGACAAGATCGCGCTATTTTGCAACGTCGAAGCCCGCGCGGTCATCGAAGAACGCGACAAGGATTTTAGCATCTACGAGGTCCCCGTCAGTCTCGTCGATCACGGTCTCGATCAGCTGATTGTTGACAAGCTACATCTGAAGTGCAAGCCGCTCGATATTAGCGACTGGCGCGAAATGCTCGTTCGCATGCGCAATCCGGCTCACGAGGTGCAGGTGGCAGTCGTGGGAAAATACATCAAGCACAACGATGCGTACAAGTCGATCTACGAATCGCTCGAACACGCTGGCATCGCGGAGCATACGCGCGTTGTTATTCGCAAAATCGAGGCGGAAGAAATCGAACGCGAAGGCACCGAGCGCATTCTGAGCGGACTCGATGGCATTCTCGTTCCTGGCGGTTTCGACTATCGCGGCTCGAACGGCAAGATCGACGCCATCCGTTATGCTCGCGAACGCAGCGTGCCGTTCTTTGGCATCTGCCTCGGTCTGCAATGCGCCGTCATCGAATTCGCGCGTAACGTCTGCCATCTCGCCGACGCGAACAGCACCGAGTTCGATCACAACACGTCGCATCCCGTTGTCGTCATGCTCGACGAGCAATTCCGTATCACCGACAAAGGCGGCACGATGCGGTTGGGATCCTACGATTGCGTCCTCTCGCCAGGCAGCCAGGCGCACAAGGCCTATGGCACGGTAGACGTTAAGGAACGACATCGGCATCGCTATGAAGTCAACAATCAATACCGCGGGCAATTCGAGGCGAACGGCCTCGTCGTGACTGGCACTAGCCCGAACGGCAAGCTCGTCGAGGTCGTCGAATTACGCGATCACCCATGGTTCCTGGCCGTGCAGTGCCATCCTGAGTTCAAATCGAAACCGACGCAGGCGCATCCATTATTCCAGAGCTTCATTCATGGCTGCGTGCGACGGCGCGAGCGGAAATAGAAGGCGGATTTCGTTTAGCCGCCCAATTTTGGCGAGCGCAACGCTGCACGATAATTGATGAACATTCCGTCCGCGCTCGCCGAAGGCGAGCGGCTAAACCGGAAATAGCGAACGCCGTCCACGCCATGTTTGGCATCGAACGGCGTTCAGCAGGGGGGAAATCGGCGTGGGCGTGACTATTTCACGATCTTTGTAACGTCGGCAACGACCTTGGTGATGCTGGCGTCATTCAGTTCACCCTTGCGGAAGGCATGGTTCGCCTTGACGGTGAAGTCGAGGTAGAGCAGCACAGTCACGTCAGCGTCCTTGGCGATCTGGTAGTCCTTCGGGCCAGCGGGATTGTCGATCGACAGGATAAGCTTTTTTAGCTTTTGCTCGCCTGCCAATTTGGTCAGCGCTTTGTCGAGCCCATCCTTGTCGCTGCAGAACACGGCATAGCTGCCCATCTCGGCTTTGCCATTCTTGACGGTCGCATCGTCGAGTTGTTTGAGCAGCTTGGCGACGGCGGGTGTCGCTTCACGAGCGAAAACGACGGCAACAGGATTGCCACCATTGGAGCAGTACAGGCACGCCTTCTTGCCGGCTTGCTCACCCGTCACATTAAGCGGATGGAACGGTCCCGGAACTTCGGTACCGGCTTGCGGACCGGACTTCAAAGCGCCGCCTGCTTGTACACCGGCCGACACCAATGCCACACCGACAACCAACGCTGCGAAAATGCGGTAACTCAACATCAAACTTCCTCCAGTTGGAAAACAGAGACCCCGCTCAACCTCGGCGAGGCGAAATCACTCGGGCTCAACTTCATCCTTCGTTTTGCGGGCGAGACTTTGCTTGAGAATATTGTTTCGCGTGGCATTTGAGCAGCATTCGCCATCCGGGCAATCGCGGGGGATCGACTTCGCATCGGGCGATGGCGACGCTATCTCCGGTTGCGACGAACAACCGATATTCAGTATAAACATCAACAATCCCACAAGGATGGGACGCATCGGAGGCCTCCGGACCCGCTTACTGCCGCTTATGGGGCGGTGAATATTGACGCGACCGACAAAAGTCGATTTTCCTTCCGCGGCTGAAGAGGCATTCTGGCCGCCTCGCTTACGCTTCAGCCTCGGAAATACACTTTTGTCGGTGGCGTCAATATTGGGCTATTCGTAGATTACTTCCGTACATTTTATGACGAAACGTAGTCGTCGGGTATTCATTCTCAAAGGAGTGTGCAATGGCTGTGAAAACCACCTGTTCCGTTTCAAGAAAGCAATTCAAGGAAAACGCCAAGGCCATCGAAGTCCTCATTAACGGCGTGCCGATGATGGCGGAGGTCAAGGAATTTTCGACCGGCTCGCTCGGCTGGTACCTCAACGGAAAGATGAGCGTCAAAATCGGCGACTCTCCAGTTTCCGTGCAAATCGGCATGAACCTGACCATCGTCGGTTCCAAAGAAGCAGCGGCGGAGTAATTGCAGCAGCAGCAGCAGCAGTCGGCAGCAAAATTCTGATTCCTGCGAGGGGAAAACGCGGATCAATTGCCGCTGCCGACCGGCTACTGCCCTTATTGCCCAAACACATCTCCCAGCGGATCGGCATAGTAAATCGGCAATTCGTAGTTCGAATTATCGCGATGTCGACGAATTATTTTTCATTCTGAAACGGCTGCAACAAATTGTTAGCGGACGACAATGACGAAATCGGTTGGAGCATTTTGCGAAAGTTTGGCCCAATTACCGCCAGGCGCGACATGGACGGTCGCCGTGCGTCCACCGGTACGTTTGGCGGCCCGCTGCGGGATGCCGAAACCTAGATCGATATGCCCGCTGCCCGCAAGCACGACCATACGGCGAATGTTTCTCGATGTTTGGAAGTTGGCGGCGCTGGCAGCCATGTAGTCGTCCCATACTGTCATTACTTGATACGATCGTTCCTTCTGATCTTCGGTTACTTTGATATTGCCGTGCATCTTCGCCAATGTCTCATACCAGTGATCGCGATGCGCCTTCATGTGGAAATCGATCGGGCCTAGTATCTTTTTGTCATCATCGCTCAGCTGAGCAAAGCCGCCCTTGGATATTTTTCGCGTCATTTCTTGCGTGGCGTTGAGCGCCGCCATTGGCACGGAGTTACGTCGGCAGAAATCGGCAATCGGTTGATAAAGCGACCAGTGATAGCCCCAGCGCGTGCGGTATTCCGTCGCCTTGAGCATCTCCTCTTCTGAAGTCGCACCTTGGATGAAACGATCGAGATGTTCTTGATACGGACGCTGAAACATCTCCATGCCAACCGCGAGACGAGAATCATTGGCGTGCAAGGCCTTAATGATTTGCAGCTGGATACGATGGCAGATTTCGTTGTCATGGCTTTCGCCCACGCAGACAATTTCGGATTCCAACAAGCGATCAACGAGTTCGCCGAAGGTAATCGCACGACACTCCTTGGCGCTCCATATCTCCATATTGGGCGTGCCTTCGAGTCGATCGACGGCGATACGTAGGGCGGCCTCGTTCGGTGCCTCCACCAGGCTGATGCGTGTGTCGCGTGTAAGCAGACGGAGCATGGTGCCATCTGCCGTCCGCCAGCTGTTCGTGGTGCCGGTCGATTTGTATTCGGATTGTTTCGCGCTAACAAATGCCGCATGCGCCTCAGCAAAGCGCGTCGCGTGTTGCGGCGTATCGAAGGCGGCCTGCCAGACTTTGGCGGTGCTACCATCGGATACAACACGATCGCCTATCAGCCCCTGCACGGCAGAGAGGATTAGCGGCTTAGCTTCGGGGACCTCGGCATATTTTTGGATGAGAGCGAACGCACCCATCGCTCTGCCGGGGCCGAGATCGACCGTGTTCAATCCTGGCGCGAGGATCGCCGCCGTGGAGCGTGGCGGAAATCTGTAGCGAGCGTTGACCGCTGTCCAGCCGCCTTTGTCCTTGATGCCTTTCACATACCGCGCGCCGATGCCGTAGAGAAATGCGTTGCGAATATTTTTTGCTTTCTCAAGCGACGTATCCAGCATGGCCACGACTTTCGGCTGATCTTTTTTGAGTATCTCGATCATCGTCAGCGTCGCATCGCCTTCGATGAGGGCCGCGAGAGCCAATTCACCGTCGCTGCCGAACTCGGCTTGATGCAGTTTCGCCAGGCCGAAGTGCTGGTCCTGAAGGGCGTGGACCATTTCGTGGATTAGGACGCCGCGTTCGTAGGCACCAGACAAGTCGTCGTAGAGATAAAGTGTTTTGTCTGTCGTGCTGTAGTAACCTTGGACGCCTTTGATCGCATCCTTGGCTCGCGTGATTATTTTTGCTACGACGGGCGTCTTAAACGGTAGCCCACGTACCTCAGCAATTTCCTTTTCCAGCTGCCGCAGCGTCGCCTCCGGGATCGCGATTTTGCCCGCAGGCTGCGCTTGGATTCCCAGCAATTCGGGAATTAGCGTGCCAGCCAACAAGAAAAAAAAAGAGAGCACAAATGAGGAGACTGGCAGTCGCATGAGGACTCCGCAATGATCGCCATGGAAAAAACAACCCTATTAATTGGTAATATTGTAAACAAAACGCCGGCTAAAATCGACACTTCTCGCCCATCTCCATTCCAACATTAACCACAGAGGCATAGTGACACGGAGAGAATGCGAAGAACTGGGAATTCGGCACTACTGGTTATTGTTGACTTTACAGTCATCCATTCATCGGGAGCAGCTTCGCATTTTTCCAGCGATTCTCTCGGTGTCTCGGCATCTCTGTGCTGAAGCTTAATGGTGGGAAGCAACGACGAGTGTCGTAAAATCCAATCAATTCGCCCGCGAATTCAGGGATCGATGAAAATAATGGAATGGACTACTGAATGACTGGGAAAATTGACGCACCCGGCAGCAGTCGTCTTACGAGCCAGAAGCGTAATCGGCGGACTAGTGAAGACCATCGCATACGCTTCCGGCTCGTTATTTCGCCAGGCACATTGATATTGCCTCTTGGAATTTCCCACCAGGTTCCTACAAAAATCCACCCACTGCAATCGCGCGGACCGGAAGTCAGGTGTGAACCTGCCTTCGCGGGTTCTTGTCGTTTTGTAGAATAGCGGTAGTCGAAGAAGTGATTTACGTGGGTCGGGCGGCAAAATCTACTTGCACGCTCATCTTGGATTTTCTATACTCACTCTTTGAATTGCGCGCTGGCGTAGCTCAACGGTAGAGCACCGGTTTTGTAAACCGGATGTTGAGGGTTCAAGTCCCTCCGCTAGCTTTAGGGCTGCGGCTGGACGAATTACGATTGAATCAAGCGGGCAGGTGGCCGAGCGGCCAATGGCATCAGACTGTAAATCTGACGGACTACGTCCTACGGGGGTTCAAATCCCTCCCTGCCCACTGACAGTGCGGGGGTCAGGGACCAGGAGTCTGGAATCAGGAAGCATGCGGATGGTTTTCCTGGCTCCTGCCTCCCGGTTCCTGCCTCCTGGTATGCGGGTGTAGCTCAATGGTAGAGCCCCTGCCTTCCAAGCAGGCCACGTGGGTTCGATTCCCATCACCCGCTTGCGGAATTTTTGATTGCAGGTTGCAAATTGCAGATTGGGAGACCAGGGATTTCGATCTGAAATCTGCAATCTAAAATCTGCAATGAGTGATCTGCTGCTGTAGCTCAGCTGGTAGAGCGCGTCCTTGGTAAGGACGAGGTCATGGGTCCGATTCCCATCAGCAGCTCTCGTTGCAACGTAGTATCACAACCTGGGTTCCGGCCTGCCGTGCCGGCGTTTTTTGTATTATTTTCGGAGAAACGATGGCTAAGGAACTTTTTCAACGGAACAAACCGCACGTCAACGTCGGCACGATCGGCCACATTGATCACGGGAAAACCACGCTCACCGCAGCGATTTTGGTTCGGCAGGCCTTTCGGAACAAGCTCACCAAGGTCAAGAGCTACGCCGACATCGCCAAGGGCGGCATCGTGCGCGACGAAAACAAAACCGTGACCATCGCGGTCGCGCATGTCGAGTACGAGACGGTTGCCCGTCACTATGCTCACATCG
The DNA here is from genome assembly GCA_009697105.1 of Gemmataceae bacterium. Lineage (GTDB taxonomy): Bacteria > Planctomycetota > Planctomycetia > Gemmatales > Gemmataceae > SIAQ01. The sequence continues at coordinate 13,423 of SIAQ01000065.1, forward strand.
ACTGCCCAGGTCACGCGGATTACATCAAGAACATGATCACAGGCGCCGCCCAAATGGACGGCGCGATTCTTGTCGTCGCCGCCAACGACGGCCCGATGCCCCAGACAAGAGAGCACATCCTGCTCGCACGCCAAGTCGGCGTGCCCCGCATCGTCGTATTCATGAACAAGGTCGACACCGTAGATGACCCTGAGCTTCTCGACCTCGTCGAGTTGGAGCTTCGCGAGTTGCTCACCAAGTACGAATTCCCGGGTGATGAAATTCCGATCATCCGTGGCTCGTCAAAGCCAGCGCTTGACACCAACGGCAAAGACGACGCCGCCGGCAAGTGCATCGACGACCTAATGAACGCTCTCGATACCTACATCCCGATGCCGAAGCGGGAAGAAGACAAGCCCTTCCTAATGAGCGTCGAAGATGTGTTCTCGATCGAAGGTCGTGGTACCGTCGCAACCGGGCGTATCGAGCGTGGCGTCTGCAAAGTCGGCGACGAAGTCGAAATCATCGGCCTCATGAAGGCGCCGAAGAAGACAACCATCACCGGCGTCGAAATGTTCAACAAAACCCTCGATAAAGGTATCGCCGGTGACAACGTCGGCGTGCTCGTTCGCGGTCTGAAACGCGAGGAAATCGAACGCGGACAGGTGTTGGCGAAAGCCGGCTCAATCACGCCACACACCAAGTTTGAAGCAAATGTCTACGTGTTGTCCAAGGAGGAAGGCGGTCGGCATACGCCGTTCTTCGCCGGCTATCGGCCGCAGTTCTATTTCCGTACCACCGATGTCACGGGATCGGTTATCACCCTGACCGGTTCTGACGGCAACACGGCCGAAATGTGCATGCCGGGCGACCACATCAAGGTGACGGTCGAGTTGCTGCCCGAAAGCCCCATCGCCATGGATGTAGGCCTCCGCTTCGCCATTCGCGAAGGCGGCCGTACCGTTGGTTCAGGCGTCGTGACGAAAATCACGCAGTAATTTCTGGCTCCCAGGGCGAATTGTTACAACGTTCTGGGATATTCGATAACCCAACCCAGGGGATTAGATTTCCCTTGGGCTTTGATATTTTGCAGGTATCACAATGCGCGAACATGTTTGGCTCGAATGTACAGTTTGTAGCGCTCGCAATTACCGTACACAGAAAGAAACACGCGGCGCCGATCGGCTTGAACTGAAGAAGTTCTGTCGCAAGGAACGCAAGCACACGCCGCACAAGGAAACGCGAAAGAAGTAGGAGTCGCGAGTTAGGAGTCAAGAGTCAGATGCGATATTCGTCCTGATTCCTGTCCCTTGACTCCTGACCCCTGATTGAAGGGGCGTAGCTCAATTGGCAGAGCAGCCGTCTCCAAAGCGGCAGGTTGAGCGTTCGACTCGCTCCGCCCCTGTTGATTTGAAGCAAAGGCTTGTCGGGTTCCCGAAAGACCAGAACGAGGTGATTTCGTAAGATCCAGGCTTTCCCCGTCTGGAGGCTCGTTCTCGAATATTCAACAACTTCGCAAGGTAAGGATTGGCCATGTCGGTCGCTGAAAATTCCCCGGTGCCGTCCGTAGCCGTGAAAAATCCGCAACAGCAAGTTGCGATCCGTAGCTTTATCGGCGCGGTCGTGATATTGGCAGCTCTCGGTCTCGTGTTTGGTGCCATTCCCTATTTATGGTGGCAAGGCTGGGAGTCCGCGTTCGTAGGCAACGAGACTTTGAAAAACAACGTTTTTCTTTCCGAAGCGCTGTTGATTCTACTCGAACTTGCCGTCATTACCGGTTTGGGTTTCGAAGCGTATAGAGCTTCGCAGCAATTGGTTGACCCTGGCGTTCGTTCGGGCATCGCACTCGTCGCCGTCGTCATTTTCATCGCATTGAATGTGTGTGTAATGCTTGGCGACACAATGGAGCAACAATATGACCAGAACATCGCCCTCGGATGGGCCGTGGTGTGCCTCGTCTTCGCAGCGATCATCGCCGGCGTTGGTTATTTGCTCTGGGCGTCCCCAGCCGTCTTTCAGCTGCTGGTTGCCGTTCAGGATCAAAATTGGTTTCACTTAAATTCCTACAAAGGAAATCAGGGCGTTCGCGTTCGTCGCGGCACGATTGCAGCGGCAATCGCCGTGCTTGGGTGCGGAGTGGCCACCATGAATTTTCGAGGATTGTTCGGATCGACGGCTCAGGATGCCGCCAATGACTGGATATGGCGTGTACCCTTCACCGCCGACGCAAACTACCACGGCGACTTCATCCCTGTGCTCTACAAAGTCCATATCATGCTGCCTTTGCTGCTATCGGTTGGCCTAATTTGGCTAGCGTGGCGTATTGTGAATGTCCCGGGCTTCGCGGATTTCTTGATTGCCACGGAAGCCGAAATGAACAAGGTATCATGGACGAGTCGCCGCCGCCTAATCCAAGACACGATCGTGGTGTTGGTTACCGTCGTCCTTTTCACTGGGTTTCTCTTCGTTGTTGACATTATTTGGATTCGAGTTTTGAGCGCGCCAGGCATCCGCGTGTTGCTAATTGACTCCAAAGAAGAGCAGCAAAAGCAGCAAGAAAAAGCGCAGTGGTAGTCGTCTCCAATCGGCATTCGGGAATGTCTGCTATGACCATCGAAAACACAACGCCTGAGCTAGCTGGATCGTCTGCTGTGGCAATCGAAGCGCCGCCGCCCTCGGATTCACCTGCTGAGCCTGGTCTGGAAAAACCAAAGATCAACCTGCATTGGTATGTAGTAAAGGTCCAAAGTGGCCGCGAGGAAACGATCAAAGAGTCCATAGAACGACGAGTCAAGATCGAAGGTCTGCAGGACTACTTCGGACAGATCGTCATTCCGACTGAAAAAGTCAGCGAAATGCGCAACGGTAAACGCGTAGTGCGCGAGCGCAAGTTGCTGCACGGCTACATTCTCACAAACGTCGAATTCAACGAGCATATGCTCTATCTTTTTCGCGAAACATCGGGAGTCGGTGATTTTGTCGGCACCGGCATTAATAAAAAGCCGATTCCGATGGGCGAGAACGAGATCAAAAAGTGGATCGGCAAAGGTGCCGCTGAAGACGGGCGCTCCCAGCCTGCTGATGTTTCGATTTCGCCATTCAACGAGGGCGATCGCGTCAAGGTGAAGGACGGAATGTTCTCCGGCATGGACGGTTTTGTCAAGCAATTGATCGAAGCGAAAGGCTCAGTTGTCATCGAGCTTACTATTTTCGGTCGCCCCGTTCCGGTCGAATTGGAATATTGGCAAGTGGAATTTGCGTAAAAAATTACGGCGTTCGGGATGCCAATGCCCGTGAAGTTCATATAATTGCATTTCCCTTTGTTGGGTTGTTCGACGAAAACTTAAGGCGAAGTCATGGCAAAACAAGTTACGGCGCAAGTGAAACTGCAATGCCCAGGCGGTCAGGCAACCCCAGCGCCGCCGGTCGGCCCCGCACTCGGTCAGCACGGCGTAAATATCGGTCAGTTCGTATCACAGTTCAACGAGAAAACGAAAGACCAACGCGGCATGATGATCCCCGTGGTCATCTCCGTATTTAACGACCGCAGCTTTACCTTTGAAATCAAGAGTCCACCGGCTGCCGTTCTGCTTAAGCAGGCGGCTGGCATCCCGATTGAAAAGAAAAAGGGATCGGAGGTCCTGCCGGCTGAGGAAAAGGAAAAGGGAACTGGGAAGTACAAAGGCTTCAAGGTGACCAAAGCGCAGGTGAAGGAGATCGCCAAGCGTAAGTTCGTTGATCTCAACGCTCGCGACGAAGAACACGCAGGCCGTATTATTGAAGGCACCGCTCGCAGCATGGGGCTTACGGTGGAAAGCTGATTTTCGAGTAACCGGCACCGCAAAACGAAAGACGCGGACTCTCATTCTGCATAGAAAAGTAGAAAGAGACGTGCTTCTGTTTTGTCGATGCGTTTTTGTATTTTTGGATAGTCATTATGGCGAAGAAACCAACAGACGCAAGCGCGGAACTAAGCGCGAGCGAGACTCCGGCTCCGGAAGTGACGGCGAAGAAGGCGAAGGCTCCGAGGTCGGCGCCTGCCGAATCTCCATCTGCGAGTGATGTCGCCGCACCGCTATCTGGAGGCAAGCCTGCTGAAAAGCCGAAACTCGAAAGCGAGTCGGCCCGAGTGAAAAAGAAGCCTGGAATCTCGCCACGGCGAGGGAAGAAGCTCCGCAATCATCTGAAGAATATGAATCAGCGCATCGAAAAAGAAGGCGCCGTTTCGCTGAAAAAAGCGGTCGGAATCCTCAAGCAGGCGAAGCGTTCCAAATTCGACGAGACTGTCGAGATCCATATGTCGCTCGGTGTGGATACCACTCAAAGCGATCAGCTGGTCCGCGGTACGGTTCCGTTACCGCACGGCGTGGGTAAGAAGGTACGTGTAGTTGTCTTCTGTCAAGGCGACAATATTACGAAGGCGAAGGAAGCCGGAGCGGATTTCGCGGGCTCGGACGATCTGATCGAAAAGATCACCAAGCAAAACTGGCTCGATTTTGATGTTGCACTAGCGACGCAAGATTTGATGGGCAAGGTCAGTCGGCTTGGTAAGACTCTTGGTCCGCGCGGATTGATGCCGACTCCGAAAGCGGGCACGGTTATCACGGGAGATGTCGCTCAGGCAGTGCTCGATTTCAAGGCCGGCAAAGTCGAATACCGCACCGACAAAGGTGGAAATGTCCACGCGGGCGTGGGTAAAGTGAGCTTCGATGACGACAAAATTGCGGACAATGTCGTCGCATTCGTCGATGCCATTCGCGGCGCCAAGCCATCGGGTATTCGGGGTAACTACATTAATTCAATCACGCTCTCTTCGACGATGGGACCTGGCGTGCCGCTAGTAATGTAAATGGTTTGGGGTTGGGGTTCTGAGCGGAAATATCACGTACCTTCTTTGTCTGGAAAATATCGATGAGCAAGGCAATCAAGCAGATGCAAATGAATGCGTTGAAGAAGGACTTCGACGGCGTTCGTGAGATGGTGCTTCTCAATATCGTCGGCCTCGGCGCGATCCCTGAAAATCAAATGCGACTGTCGTTGCGTAAAAAGGGTATTCGCCTGCAGATGGTCAAGAATAGCCTGGCGCAGCGCGTCTTCGCAGATTTCGGTTTGAAGGTGACGACTGGCTGGGCCGGCCCAACGACCATCGCCTTCGGCGGCACCAGCGCTGCCGAACTGGCGAAGGAAGTCGAAGCGATTGTCAAGAAGAATGACAAGAAGATGAAGGTCAAGATAGGCGTTGCCGACGGCCTGGAAGTCGCCTTCGACATCATGCTCAAGATGCCGACGAGGGCTGAGGCGCTCAGCCGTGTGGCCAGCTTGGTACTCTCGCCGGCGAGTCGTTTGTCGGCTCAGATCACTGGGCCTGCCGCTCAGGTCTGTGGCCAGATCAAAGGCATCAAAGACGCCAAGAAGGAAGAGGCGGTACCGCCTCCTGCCTGATCGAATGTTTTTTGGCTATTACGCATGCCGTCAAGCTTCAGGCGGCACATCAAAATAGACGTGATCTTACCTGTTCGAAAGGAAACTTTCAATGTCTCGTGAATGGTCCCCTGAAATTAAATCCATCGGCGACAGTATCGCCGCTCTAACGGTTGCCAAGGCAGTCGAACTCGGCGATTATCTCGAGGAAGTCCACAAGATCAAGCCGGCGGCGGGTGGCGGTGGCGGTGGCCCTGCTCCGGTGGCGGTGGTCGTGGAGAAGAAGGAAGAGCCGACCGAGTTCCGCGTTATTCTCGAAAGCTTCGACGCGGCCAAGAAAATCAACGTCATCAAGGTGGTTCGCGAAATCACCGGCCTCGGTTTGAAAGAAGCCAAGGATCTCGTCGAAGGTTCGCCCAAGCCTGTCAAGGAAGCCTTGAGCAAAGACGACGCAGCCAAGGTTGCCAAGCAGATCGACGACGGCGGCGGCAAGTCATCGATCAAGCCGATGTAGTTTTGTACTTCCTTTAGCGCCCACAACCGGCAATCTATGTTCTGATTGCCGGTTGTGGGCGCTAGACGCGGAAATTGTTGGGTTCGCCCGATTGCAACTCAAGCATTGCGGAACAAAGTCGGGGCTGCGGCAGTAATAAGGTTCTGGGCAGCGGATGCCTGTGCCAAGTCAACTGCGACTATCACGTTGTCGTGCGGTGGAAACAGCGTGAACTGCATTCCTATCCAATTTTCAATGACCGGAAGGCTCTCCAAGAGGAGGGTCTGTTCCGGGGTCTTTGTTTTTGTCGCCGTAAATTCTCGCGATCACGTGCTTGCCCCAAGCCGTAGTTGCGGCCGATTTCGTACCTGTAACGATCCATTTCGCCAAAGCGCAATCGGTGCTGCCGGTTGCGCGGGCGATTCTTTTTTTCGGGGAGGAGCCTGAGCCATGCCCATCCCGGCCATTCGTATTATTAAGCCGACGCAAGAACGCAACTTCGGTCGCTTTGGCGACGCCGTCGAGGTCCCGAGCCTGACCGACGTGCAAACGAAGTCGTACGATCGGTTCCTCCAGCTGGATTTAGACCCCATAAAGCGCGAGCAGTTGGGGCTGGAGGGCGTACTTCGCGAAATTTTCCCAATTGAGAGCTACGACAAAACTCTTAGCCTCCAATACGTCAAGTACGAGCTGGGCAAGCCTCGCTATTCGCCAGAAGAATGCCGGCAACTGCGATTGACGTACGGCAGACCGTTCAAGGTCTGGCTCCGCCTCAACAAAGAACAACCTGTTGAAGAGGAGGTCTACCTAGGCGACATGCCGATTATGATCGGCGGCGGTGAGTTCATCATCAACGGTGCCGAGCGCGTCGTTGTGTCTCAGCTGCACCGCTCGCCCGGTGTCGATTACGTCATCGAATCCGACGGCGATCGCAAGCTCCACAGTTGTCGAATCATCCCCGAGCGCGGCAGCTGGATCGAAGTCAACGTCACAAAAAAAGAAACCCTTGGCGTTCGCATCGATCAATCGGGAAAATTCTCGGCAATGACTTTGCTGCGAGCGATGGACCCGGCCTACAGCAGCGACGAAGCCATCCTACGCGTTTTCCATGACGATTCCCAGGAACTTAAAGTTACCGAAGCGAATCGCGATGCGATTACGGACAATTACTCGGTCGGCGACATCATCGACCCCGAAACGGGCGAAGTCTATGTCGATTCCAACAAAGTCATCACCAAAGAGCATTTCGACAGGATCATGGCCAGCGGCCTAAAGACTGTTACGGTGTTGATCTCGAAAGACGAGACTGGCAAGCCGATCGATCCGCTCGTCATCAACTCGCTGGAAGAGGATCCGACCAACACGCACGAAGAGGCGCTCTTGCGCATCTATCAGCGTCTGCGTCCAGGCAATCCTCCGCAGCTGGAAAAAGCCCGTGAGCTCTTCAAGGAAAAATTCCAGGATCCAAACCGCTATCGGCTGGGCAAGGTCGGTCGCTTCCGTATCAACCGCAAATTTAACCAAGACATTCCCGAATCGGAAATGACCCTGCGGGCGATCGATTTCCTCAACGCCGTCCGCTACATCCTCGTGCTCCGCAAAGGCACGGGCATTGTTGACGATATCGACCACTTGGGCAACCGGCGTCTACGCACGATCGATGAACTTGCTGCCGATGAGTTGCGCAAGGGATTTCTGAAGCTTCGCCGTACCGTGCAAGAACGCATGTCGATCCGCGAGCAGCAAGACATGACGCCGCGCTCGCTGATCAATCCGAAGAGCATCTCAGCGGCGATCGAGTATTTCTTCGGTCGCGGTGAACTGTCGCAGGTCGTAGATCAAACGAACCCGCTTGCGCAACTTACGCACGAGCGCCGACTTTCGGCCCTTGGACCTGGCGGTTTGAACCGTAAACGCGCAGGCTTTGAAGTTCGCGATGTGCACATTTCGCACTATGGCCGCATCTGCCCGATCGAAACGCCCGAAGGCACGAACATCGGTTTGATCTCCAGCCTCAGCATCTATGCGAGAATCGACGAGTACGGCTTCTTGATCACGCCCTACCGCAAAGTAAACAAGGGCAAACTGACAAGCGATATCGTTTGGCTGCGTGCCGACGAGGAATCGCAGGCCCACCTTGCGCCGGCAGACACGCCCGTTGAAAAGGACAGGGTTTCGGAGGAGCGCGTGACGGCCCGATTCGGTGGCGACTTCAAGATGACGCCATCGGACCAGGTGCAGTACATCGACATCTCGCCCAAACAGATGGTCGGCGTATCCGCGGGTCTCATTCCGTTCCTTGAGCATGACGATGCCAATCGCGCACTCATGGGATCGAACATGCAGCGCCAGGCGGTACCGTTGCTCATCACCGAACCTGCTCTCGTCGCTACTGGACTCGAGAAGGAGGTCGCCAAGCACTCGGGCATGGTCGTGAAGGCGGCACAGGATGGCTATGTGACCTACGTCGACGCCGAGCGCGTCGTCATCGGGCCGGAAAAACTGCCCGAGGCGGCTGCGGAAACCATCGACGGCGAGAACAAGGTGCTCATCGAACGTGCTCGCGCTCAGCTCGGATCACGCGAATATGTCATGCGAAAGTTCACCGGCTTGAACGAACGCACCTGCCTGAACCAGCGTCCTCTCATTAAGATGGGGCAACGGATCAAGAAGGGGCAGACGATCAGCGACAGCGCCGCCACGCATCATGGCGAACTGGCGCTGGGCCGCAATGTGTTAGTCGCGTTCATGTCGTGGGACGGTTATAACTTTGAAGACGCGATCATCATTAGCGAGCGCCTGGTGAAGAACGATACTTATACCTCGATTCATATCGAGGAATTCGACATCGAAATTCGCGAAACAAAGCTGGGTCGCGAGGAGTTCACTCGTGATATTCCGAATGTGTCCCCCAAAGCATTGTCGAACCTCGATGAGGATGGCATCATCCGCATCGGCACGTTTGTTCAGCCGGGCGACATCCTGGTCGGTAAGGTTTCGCCGAAGTCCAAAAGCGAACTGACGCCGGAAGAAAAACTGTTGCACGCGATCTTCGGCCGAGCCGGCGAAGATGTGAAAAACGATAGCCTTGAAGTGCCGTCGGGCATCGAAGGCGTCGTCATTGCGGCCCATAAATTCAGCCGTCGGGCGGCGATGTCCGAGGACGAGAAGAAGGCCTACGACAAGGCATCGAAAAAGGTCGAAGAGACAAGCAACCGCCTGATTGGCGATCAATATCGGCTGCTCGTCGTCGAACTCGGCGAAATTCTCGACAAAAAGGAACTTAAGCAGTTCGGTGGCGACAAGGAAGACAAGGCCATCGCCGAATTGGCGGCGACGATTACCTTCGACCAGCTCGATCTTCGCTCACCGGATAAGGCCAAGCAGGTCAAGGCGATCTTCACCAAGCATATGGAGCGTATCCACTTTTTGCTCGACGAGAAGGAACGCAAAACCAACTCGCTCAAGCGAGGCGACGAGCTTCCCTCCGGCGTGCAGCAAATGGTCAAGGTCTATGTCGCTACCAAGCGCGTGATTTCGGTCGGCGACAAGATGGCCGGTCGTCACGGCAACAAGGGCGTTATCTCGAAAGTTCTGCCCGAAGAGGACATGCCGTTCCTCGTGGACGGCACACCGGTGGATATCCTGCTCAACCCGCTCGGCGTGCCGAGCCGTATGAACGTCGGCCAGATTCTGGAAACACATCTGGGTTACGCGGCGGCACGCCTTGGTTTCAAGGCGATCACGCCGGTGTTCGATGGCGCGACCGAGGACGAAATTCGCGCGACGCTGAAAGAAGCCGGCATTCCTGAGAGCGGCAAATCGTACCTCTACGACGGTCGCACGGGCGATCGCTTCGAGCAACCGGTGACGGTCGGCTATATCTACATGCTCAAGCTGCACCACTTGGTTGACGACAAGGTGCATGCTCGCGCCACGGGGCCGTACTCGCTTATCACCCAACAGCCGTTGGGCGGAAAGGCACGCTTCGGCGGTCAACGCTTCGGCGAAATGGAAGTCTGGGCGCTCGAAGCCTATGGCGCAGCCTATGTGCTTCAAGAACTGCTCACCGTGAAATCCGATGACGTCGAAGGCCGAACGAAGATCTACGAATCGATGGTCAAAGGCGAAAACACGCTCGAGGCCGGCACGCCTGCCAGCTTCGATGTGTTGACGAATGAGATTCGCGGGCTGGCGCTGAACATGCAGTTGGAGAAGAAGCGACTGTAATGCTTCAGAAATCAAACAATCCCCGTTTAACCGCTCGCCTTTGGCGAGCGCGTGCGGGATTTGCAATCTTGTGGAAACCGTCCCCGCGTTCGCAGAAGGCGAGCGGGTAAACGAGACGCCGCCGCCCAAATGCGATCACTTGCATTCCGCAATCTGATAGGAGTATACCTATGTCCGTCGCTGAAGCCAATTATGATCGTATCAATGACTACGGCTCCGTGCGCATCAGCCTTGCGAGCCCGCACGACATTCGCTCTTGGTCGTTCGGCGAAGTCAAGAAACCCGAAACGATCAACTACCGCACCTACCGCCCGGAAAAAGACGGGCTGTTCTGCGAGCGCATCTTCGGCCCGGAAAAGGACTGGGAGTGCTCGTGCGGCAAATATCGCGGCATGAAGTACAAGGGCATGATCTGCGACCGCTGCGGCGTCAAGGTCACGCACAGCCGGGTGCGCCGCAAACGCATGGGCCACATCGAGATGGCGGCGCCGGTCGTGCACATCTGGTTCTTCAAGGCGATGCCGAGCCGTTTGGGTACATTACTTGAGATGAAAACGAGCAGTCTCGAAAAGATCATCTACTTCCAGGACTATGTCGTAACTGATTCGGGCACGACGCCGCTCAAGGAAAAGCAGCTTCTCACGGAAGACGAGTATCGCCGTTCGCGCGACCAATATGGCGAAGCGTTCAAGGCCGGCATGGGCGCTGAAGCAATCAAGGCGCTGCTCGAAAAGCTCAATCTCGTCGATCTCTCCCGCGATCTGCGCGAGAAATTGGCGACGGAAACCGCCAAGGACAAATCGTCCAAACAGAAGCTGCGTGACTTCGTCAAGCGTCTCAAAGTGGTCGAATCGCTACGTGACAGCGGGCTGGGCGGGCCAGCCAACAAGGCCGAGTGGATGGTGCTCGAGTGCATCCCGGTCATCCCGCCGGACCTTCGCCCGCTCGTGTTGCTCGATTCGGGTAACTTTGCGACAAGCGATCTCAACGATCTTTATCGCCGTATTATCAACCGCAACAACCGCTTGAAAAAGCTCGTCGATCTCAACGCGCCGGAAGTCATCATCCGCAACGAAAAGCGCATGCTTCAGCAGTCCGTTGACGCGCTCTTCGATAACAACCGTTGCAAGCGGCCGGTGCTCGGTTCGTCGAATCGTCCGCTCAAGTCGCTGACCGACATGATCAAGGGCAAGCAGGGCCGCTTCCGCGAAAACCTGCTCGGCAAACGCGTTGATTACTCTGCGCGTTCCGTCATTGTCGTCGGCCCGGATCTAAAGCTGCACCAGTGCGGCTTGCCAAAGAAGATCGCTCTTGAATTGTTCCAGCCGTTCATCATCCGCCGATTGAAAGAGCTTGGCCACGCTGACACAATCAAGTCGGCGAAGAAGATGCTTGAGCGCAAGGCCGACGAGGTCTGGGACATTCTGGAAGAAGTCATCAAGAACCACCCGGTGCTGCTCAATCGCGCTCCGACGTTGCATCGCATGGGTATCCAGGCGTTCGAGCCCGTGCTAATCGAAGGCAATGCAATCCGTATCCACCCGCTAGTCTGCAAAGGCTTCAACGCCGATTTCGACGGCGATCAAATGGCAGTCCACTTGCCGCTCTCGATTGAAGCCCAGGTCGAGGCGACGGTGCTGATGATGTCGACCAATAACATCTTCAGCCCGGCGAACGGGAACCCGATCATCACTCCCAGCCAAGACATCGTCATGGGGTGCTACTACCTGACCGCCGATCCGTTGGCGTCATTCATGTCGCCCGGCGGTATGATCGACGATCGCATCAAGGACTATCGCAAAAACCTGCCGATCAACCTCAAAGGCGAAGGCATGCGGTTCTCCAGCCCGGCCGAGGTGTTCCTGGCCTTTTCGCTGAAAAAAGTTGGCGTGCATGCCCGCGTCAAAGTGCGCTTGCCGATTGAGAAAAAAGTCATCAGCGAGGTCATCGTTGACAAAGACAAGACTCGCGTAGAGGCGATTGCCCGCAGCGAAACGAAGAATCTTCTCGTCGCTACGACGGTGGGACGCGTAATCTTCAACGATATCCTCGACACACGGATGCCGTTCTATGACTTGGCCCTGTCGGGCAAGCATCTGAGCCGAATCATCGCTGATTGCTATCAGATTCTCGGCCGACGTGCGACGATCGAATTGCTGGATCGCATGAAAGAGGCCGGCTTCCGTGAATCGACGCGGAGCGGCTTGTCGTTCTCGACGGATGACCTGAAGACGCCTCCGACGAAGGAAGCCATCATCAGCAAGACGGACAAGGACGTTAGCGACGTACAGAAGTCGTACTTCCGCGGTTTCATCACGGAACTGGAACGTAACAACAAAGTCATCGAGTTGTGGACCGGCGCTCGCGATCAGATCACCAAGCTGATGATGTTGGACCTCAAGCACGACGTTCGTAATGGTCAGCCCTACCTGAATCCAATCTACCTGATGGCCCACTCCGGGGCGCGCGGCGGCGTTGAACAGATTCGGCAATTGGCGGGCATGCGTGGCCTTATGGCGAAGCCGTCCGGGCAGATCATCGAAACGCCGATCAAGGCGAACTTCCGCGAGGGCCTGAGCGTACTCGAATATTTCAGCTCGACGCACGGAGCTCGCAAAGGCTTGGCCGACACCGCCCTCAAAACCGCCGATTCGGGCTACCTCACCCGTAAGCTTGCCGATGTGGCTCAAAACGTCGTCATCACGATGCACGATTGCGGCTCGACGCAGGGGATCACGAAGCGGGCCACGTTTAAGGGCGAAGAACTCGACCGCTCGCTCAGCGAAACAATCCGTGGCCGCGTCAGCCGACACACCCTCACAACACGCGTGGACGATGAGGATGAAGTTATCGTCGGCGAAAGCGAGATGATTACCTGGGAGCAGGCTCGCTACATCGAAAAGCTCGGCATCGATAACGTCGTCGTCCGCAGCCCGATGACCTGCGAAACGCCGCTCGGCACCTGCCGCCTGTGCTACGGCATGGACCTCTCTACCGGTTCGCTGGTCGAAGAAGGCATGGCCGTCGGCATCATCGCCGCTCAGTCGATCGGCGAACCGGGCACGCAGCTGACGATGCGCACGTTCCACATCGGCGGCGTCAGCAACGTCGCCATCGTTGACAAGGAACATAAGACCAAAAAAGCCGGCGTCGTCAAATTCATCAAAATCAAAGCCGTTACCAACGAGAAGAACGAACTCATCGCTTTGACACGCAACGGGCATATCCAAATTCACGGTGCAAAGGGCATCATCGACGAATTCGCTGTGCCGAACGGCACCACATTGCTGGTCATCGAAGGCCAGACCGTGAAGCCAGGCGACCGACTCTGCGAATGGGATCCGCATCGTACGCCGATCTTGGCCGAGACCGGTGGCCGCGTCCGCTTCGAGGACATCCAAGAAGGCGACACGCTCCGCAAGGAACGTGACGCGTCAGGTGCCGAGCGCTTCGTCATCATGGAACATAAAGGTGATTTGCACCCGCAGATCGTCATCGAAGACGAACGCGGGCAAAGCCTTGAAGTTCACTACATTCCCGAAAAGGCCTACCTCGAAGTCCGCGCCGGTCAGCCGGTAACGTCGGGAACGGTTCTTGCGAAGACGCCTCGTGAAGTGGCCGGTACGCAAGACATCACCGGCGGTTTGCCTCGCGTCACGGAAATTTTCGAGGCGCGCAAGCCACGCGATCCTGCGGTCATGGCCGAACTCTCCGGTCGCATTCGCATCGGCGAAACGAAGAAGGGGAAACGGTCGATCATCGTCGAATCGGTCGATGACGACGGCAAAGCGACGGGCACGGAACACGAGCATCTTTTGCCACGCGCGAAACAGCCGCGTGTTCATGCAGGCGATTACGTGAAAGCAGGCGACGCGCTCGTTGATGGGCCGCTAGTGCCACACGATATTCTCCGCATTAGCGGGTTGGAAGCCGTTCAGAATTATCTCGTTCGCGAAGTACAAAACGTCTACCGCGCCCAGCGCGTTGATATCGACGACAAGCATATCGAGATCATCGTCGCGCAGATGCTTCGCAAGGTCAAGATCGAGATGATGGGCGACACCGGATTGCTGCCTGGTTCCGTCATCGATCGGTTCGCATTCCGCGAAGTGAACAATCGCCTCAAGGATTGCGTGAAGATCAAAGACCCGCGCGATTCGAAATTTGAGATCGGTAAGGTCGTGTCGAGGGATGCATATAAGGAAGTGAAGGAAGCGTTCGACGCCGAGGGCAAACGTCCACCCAGCCAAGAACCCGCAGTCCCAGCAACGTGCTCGACGCAGCTTCTGGGTATCACCAAGGCGGCAGTGCAGTCCGACAGCTTTATCTCGGCGGCTAGCTTCCAGGAAACGACCAAGGTCCTCACCGAAGCAGCTATGGCGGGCAAAGTCGATTACCTCGTCGGACTCAAGGAGAACGTCATCCTCGGCCACTTGATCCCCGCCGGCACAGGATTCCAAACCCACCAAGAGGCGGAAGTCCGAATTACGCCGACCGCACTCGAAGCCTTTGCAGCCGCCGTGACTGCCCAAGTAGAAGCGGCGGCGGCGAAGGGATAGGCATATAGCCCGGCACTAATGCCGGGTAGACGTTAGACCCGCCATTAATGCCGGGCTATATAAACGGTTTTTTCGCTTCGCCCTTGACCGCGTGAGCAGCTGCGAATAAGGTAAATCTTTCGTGTCAATTCAAGGAAATGAGGCCAGCCAAGGTTCTTTTCCATTGGAGAGTCTGGAATGCCGACAATCAATCAACTCGTGAAAAAAGCGAGAGTCCCGCAGACCCGCCGACCGCGCCATCCCGCCATGCTGGGTTGCCCGCAACGTCGTGGCGTTTGCCTGCAGGTCAAGATCATGACACCGAAAAAGCCCAACTCGGCACTTCGGAAAGTAGCGCGTGTTCGCTTGTCGAACGGCATCGAAGTGACCGCTTACATTCCGGGCGAAGGCCACAACCTGCAAGAGCACTCGATCGTGCTCGTCCGCGGTGGTCGTGTTCGCGATTTGCCGGGCGTGCGTTATCACATCATTCGTGGTGTGCTCGATTCGCAAGGCGTCGCCGACCGCAAGCAAGCTCGCTCGAAGTATGGCGCCAAAAAAGAAGGCTCTTAGTCCATCGGTTGACTCTCCCTCGCCAATGGGTTGGATGTGGGTTCGTTCTCTTCGCCGGGAGCGAACAGGTAGTATCCCTATACGACGAGGATGATAGTTGCATGTTAAGTCTGCTTCTTTGCCTTAATTTCGGCTGCACCGGTTGTTATGGAGCAGTCGAAACGACTCTTCACTGCGAGGGGCATGGGGTCGATGAAAACCCCGGGGCGATGGTGAAAATCGCCTGCCCTTGGTGCGGAATTAATAACGAGGTTGTCTTTACGCCGGACGGAACCATCCATGGCGTAAACCGCGCAAGAACTTACAAACGGATTCCAGAACCAAGCCATAACTGATCGCAATAGTCCGAATCGCTCAGACGGCGATCGGAATCTAGGGACAATTACCAATGGGAAGACGTACCGCAAGTGCCACGACATTGAAGCCGGATGCCGTTTATCATTCTAAACTGGCGTCCAAGTTTATCAATTGCATGATGTGGCAGGGAAAAAAAGCGACTGCCGAGCGCATCTTCTACAACGCGATGGACCAGATCAAGAAGCGCATGCCCGATCTGAACCCAATTGACGTATTCACCCAGGCTGTTGAGAATGTCAAGCCGCCGATCGAAGTGCGTTCCAAACGCGTCGGCGGTGCGACCTACCAGGTTCCAATGCCAGTGAATCGCGTTCGCCAGCAAAGCTTGTCGATCCGATGGCTGCTCGGCGCGGTCCGCGGCAAGGCTGGCCGCCCCATGTTCCTGCGACTCTCGGACGAACTCATTGCCGCCTTTCGCAAGGAAGGTGAAGCGATGACAAAGCGCGATAACACGATCAAGATGGCCGACTCCAACAAGGCGTTCGCTCACTTTGCGTGGTAAGTACAGGGGTCAGGAATCAGGGGTCAGGAATCAGGGGTCAGGAATCAGGGAATAGAATTTTCCTTGAGCCTGAGCCTTGATCCCTGACCCTTTCTCTTTTGACTATGTATGTTAAACGGAGACACCGAAGTGATTGCGATCAAAAGCCTACGCGGAAAGCGCAGATTTTCGACTCCTGACTCCCGACTCCTGACTCCTGACTCCTGACTCCTGACTCCTGACTCCTGACTCCTGACTCCTGACTCCTGACTCCTGACTCCTGACTCCTGACTCCTGACTCCTGACTCCTGACTCCTGACTCCTGACTCCTGAC